>NZ_CAXTXI010000010.1:0-120774 GCF_964248325.1 Agathobaculum sp. Marseille-P7918
CCCCCCCCCCCCCCCCCCCCCCCCCCCCCCCCCCCCCCCCCCCCCCCCCCCCCCCCCCCCCCCCCCCCCCCCCCCCGGGCGGGGATCATTCTTCGTATTCGTCGTAGTTAAAGCCCCAGCCATAGTCGCCGAGCATGGCGCGGTAGGTATCCGCCTGCTCGCGGTATGCGTTCATCGAGCTGTAAACCATGTTGAAGTTCTCGTTGGCAGCCGCTTCTTCCTCGTAGACCTCGCGGCAGGTGTCGCGGATGGTCTGCCAGTCCTCGCTGTTCATCTCGGTGACGATGCAGTCATCCTCCTCAAGCATCTTCTCGGTGGATTCAAAGTCCATCCACAGATAGCGGGACAGCTGCTCGGCTGTGCAGATCTGCGCAGCCATCTGGATTGCGTTCTGATATTCCTCCGGCAGCTCATTCCATGCGTCCATGTTGATCATGACGCCGTTAACGCCGCCCGACTGATACCAGGCAGGCGAGCACCAGTAAGGCGCGACCTCCTGCAGCTTGAGCGAGTCGTCCGAGCACGGGGTGGAGAATTCGCCGCCGTCGATGACGCCGCGCTGCAGCGACTCATACAGCTCGGAGGCCGAAACCGTGGTGATATTGATGCCCAATTTTTCAGCCGCACGGCCGGCCATCACGCCGCCGAGGCGGATCTTCATGCTCTTCATGTCCTCGAGCGAGGTAATCGGCTTGGTCGAGCGGATGCCGGATTCGGCGTGGTTAATCATGATGGGGAAGTACATCATGTTATATTGGCCGTACATGTTCTGGTAGCAGTCCAGACCACCCGCCTGCGTGATCCAAATGTAGTAGTCCAGGCCGGTGAAGTTGTCCATCGTGGTCGAGAGCAGTTCGAACGCGGTGTCCTTGCCGCTCCAGTAGCCGCCCCAGTCGCCGCCGCACTGGATTGTGCCGTTCTGCACATAGTCAAACAGCTGGTTGGCTGCACACAGCGCGCCCTCGGGATAGTTGGTGATTGTGAAGCGCCCATCGGTCAGGTCGCTGACCAGCTCAGAAAAGCGCTCGTCGCAGGTGAAGTGAATATTACCGTCCCCCCAGGTAGAACCCATCTTCCAGGTGACAACCGGCAGATCGCTGCTGCCTCCGGCGACCGCATTGGCGTTGGCCGCATCCATCATACCGCTGTCTGCCGTGCCGCAGCCGGTCAGACTGAGCATCGCGCCCAGTGAGCCGCAAAGCAGGCCGGCCATCAGTCTTTTAACTTTCATGAAAAAGCCTCCTTGTATCTTTTTTCTATCGCAAAGCGCCGCCCCTTGGGCGCTTTCGACCGGGAGAAAAAAGAAGAGGAGGCGGCATCTCAGTCTGCGGGGTCGGCCAATTCGCCGACTGCCTCGACCACGCGCTGCTGTTCGGGCGTCAGCCGGTCATAGAGCGGCTGCGCAGCTTCGCGGAAGCGGGCGGTCTGCTCCTCGTCGAGCAGCGCCATATAGCAGCCGCTGCGCGAGGCGTGCAGCATAGCGCGGACCTCGGCGTTGAGCCAGTGGTCGCGCTGCCACGCGGCGGCTTCAACCGCACAGTCGCGCAGCATGGCACGCTCCTCTTCGGTAAAATCCTGCCATGTGCTGGAAGATGCAATCAGCACATCGGCATTATAGGTGTGTCTGTCATAGGTCCAGTAGGGCGCGAGCTTATAGTACCCGCTGTCGACATAGGTCGGCAGATTGTCCTCGGCCCCGTCGATCTGGCCGGCGCGCAGCGCCAGCGCAAACTGTTCGCGCGCCAGCGGCACGGCAACCGCCCCCCATTGCTCGACAAGCAGGTCCATTTCGCTGGAGGCACCCGTGCCCAGCCGCAGACCCTGCAAATCGTCCAGAGAGGACAGCGGTCGGTCGGTGGTGAAAAAGCAGCGGTAGCCCGCGTAGAAATAGGTCATGCCAATCAGCCCCGCTTGAGAGAGCGAGTCCAGCGCCTGCTGTCCGACCGTGCCGTCGAGTACGCGGAACAGGTGCTCGTCCGAGGTGTACAGATAGGGCATCTGCAGTGCGGTCAGCAGCGGCGCGTACTGCGCTGCCGCGCTGACGGTCGTGCGGACAAAGTCCACCCCGCCATAGACGCATTGGGTAAGCGCCTCGTCATCACTGCCCAGTTCGTTGTCAAACACCGGTTCGATGACGATGCTGCCGTCCGAAGCCTGCTCGACCAGATCGCAGAAGCGCTGGCAGGCCTGATTGGTCACATAGGTTGCGCTCTGGCTGCTTGCCAGCCGGTAGCGCCGTACCGGGGATTGGACGGCTGCAGCGCAGCTGCTCAGCAGCAGTGCTGCGGCCAGTGCCGCCAGCACGACGAAATGAATGTATTTTTTCATCGTTTCCAACCTCAATTATACCGGCGGGGTGTGCGCCAGCCTATCGGAAAAAATTGCGCTCCGGTAGGCAATATTATGACCGCCGCCAAATAGAATGCAAGGATTTAGTGCGTTTTGCACAAAATCAGTGATTGCGGTATTCTGTCGGGGTGACGCCGACGTGACGTTTGAACACCTTGGAGAAATAACCCGCGTCCGCGTAGCCTACGCGCGGGGCGATTTCTCGCACCGGGATCTCGGTCTCCTCAAGCAGGCGAACAGCTTGCCGGATGCGATAGGCCGTCAGGTATTCGACAAAGGTCTGGTTGTAGGCGGTGCGGAAAAACCGCGAAAAATAAAACGAGCTCATGCCCATGGCTTCGGCCGCTTGTTCCAGCGAAACATCCTGCATGTAGTGATGCGCAAGCCAGACGGAAAACTGGGCGCAGAATGGGTTTTCGGTCTCGTCCGGCTGCTCGGCGACTTGCTCGGGTAGATGAAGCGTGCGCCGCAGGCAGGCGTTGACCTGTGCGCGGTCGAACGGTTTGAGCAGATAGTCGGTACCGCCCGCTCGCATGGCGCCGACCGCGTAATCGAAACGGTCGAACGCGGTCAGAAAGATGATGGGGATCTCCGGCTGGGTTTTGTGCAGAATGGAGGCTGCATCCAGCCCATTCATGACGGGCATCTCAATATCCATGAAAATCAGCGCGGGCTGGATCTGTCGAGCGCGCTCGACGGCCTCGCGGCCGTTGCTCACGCCCTCGATCAGTGCATCCTCTCCCAGACGGCGGCGCAGATGACCAGTCAGAGTTTGCAGGCTGAGCGGCTCGTCCTCAGCAATTAGGATTTTAATCATGCGCGGTTTTCCTCCTTTGGCATGGGCAGGGTCAGGCGGGCGGTCGTGCCCAGACCGTGCAGGCTGTACAGACGGAACGAGCCGCCGGTCAGCTGAACGCGGCTGGCGATGTTGTGCAGACCGATTGAGCGCCGGCCGGTTGCGGCGGGCGGATTGCTGCCGGTGCATGTAAAACCGCCGCCGTTATCGGTTACTTGAATGCGGCAGTACGCGCCGTCGGCGCTGGTGACGATGCGAATGCGTCCGCCCGCGCTGCGGGTGCGCATGCCATGCACGATAGCGTTTTCGACCAGCGGCTGCAGAATGAACTTGGGTACGCGCAGCATGTCGCAGCGGTTGTCGCAGTCCATCTCAAACGAAATGCGTTCGCCAAAGCGCAGCTCTTGCAGCGAGATATAGTCGCGCAGCAGCGCCAGCTCACGCGCGAGCGGCACCATGCTCTCGTCGGTTTCGAGTGTATAGCGGAAAAAATTGGCCAGACGCACGACCATGTCGCCCGTCACAGTCGCGCGCTCGATCTGCGCCATGCTGGCCACGCTCTGCAGTGTGTTGAACAGGAAATGCGGGTTAATTTGGCTTTGCAGCTGAGCGAAGCGGCTCTGCTCAACCAGTTGACGCAGGTGGGCTGCTTCAGCTTCCTGCTGACGCAGCGATTTTTCCAGTGCGGCTTCGCTTTCCAGTGCGTGGATGGTCTGTGCAATTTGGTGCTTCATGTGGTTGAACGAAGCGGCAAGCACGCCGATTTCGTCCGAGGAGGGGTGCACAAAGTCGTCGATGCCGTATTCACCGTCGGCTACGCGGCGTGCCGCCTGACTGATCTGCCGCACGGGCAGGATTAGGCTGCGGATCAGATACAGCACGAGCAGCGCGAACACGATACAGCCCAGCGCTGCCACGACCGACAGCACGATATTCTGGTCGGCGAATTTCTGGCCGAGATCCAAGTAGCGGTTCCGTCCCTCGAGCAGCACCGCGTCCATCAACGTGTCGGCATAGCTGTACAGATACGCGCTCTGCTGCTGCAGTTGGGAGAAGGCTGTCGCGTCAAAAATGCCTGCGGCAAAATCGTCGAGGAATTGCTGCTGCCGTTCATGCAGGCTGTTCATCGCGCGGCCGATTACCTGCTTGAGCAGGTCGATTTGCGCGTTGTCTGTGGTCTGTGTGGGAGCCAGCGCCTGCCACGCGGTGGAAGTTGCCTCGCAGGCGGCGGTGTATTCGTCGACCGCTTTGGCGTTCGCCGCGGCAAAGGGCAGTGCGTCGAGCAGTTCTCTTTCGGCGCGCAGCGCGTTGGCGTAATCAATGCAGCCTGCGTATTCGGACAGGATCCGGTCGGTTTCCAGCCGGTAGGCGCTGAATTCGAAAATCAGAATGCCAACCGCGATCAGGATTGGCACGACAAAGGTACAGCATAATGCGACGGCCTTGTAATGAATGGACATATTCGCCCAGTGCCGTCTCAACAGAGTCATAAGACTTCCCACCTTTTTTGCTGCTTGCCGCAGCCGTCTTTTAACAGCCGCGGATGCGCGATTACTGGTATTATACTCCTGCGAGAAAAACAGAACAAGAGTGAAAAGCAGCGGCGCGGAGCAAGCCGCGGTATCTTTTCGAGTATGCTGTTTTCCGCAATACAGTGGTTGCTGAGTTGGGCTTAGAATGGTACACTGATAGTTCAGTGTAGCCTTGAAGCCGTGTTACGGCAAAAAGAAAGCGTTGCAGAATGATACATTCTGCAACGCCTTCTTTTGTTTCGTTTGCGATTATAAAGCGACATGAATCGCAAACTTAAATTGCTCATGTGTCCGCCAGAGTCTCTTCCATGCTATGCCATAGCTTCTCCATAATATCCACCAGCGCGTTTTGTTCTTCGCTTGACAGCTTTCTGAACGCGGATAACTCCACATTTCGCATCGTTCGACCAATGCGGCGTCCGGAAGCACGGCCGTCTTCAGTTAAAGTGATCATACGGCTGCGGCGGTCGTTTTCTGCAATGCTGCGGCTGACCAGACCGCGCTGCTCCAAGCTGTCCACCACACTGGTGACCGTTTGGCGGGACAGATGCAGCTCCCGGCTCAATTCGTTCTGCGTCATGGGTGTGCGATGCTTGTACAGCAAGGTCAGAATATTCATGATGTTGGAGGTCACACCGCAGGAAGCCGCTATCTGATCGTAGGCGGCATCTATTCCTCTCCAACTTTTGTAATATCGTTCAAATAAATCGTTTTCCCAACGCTCCATCACAGTTTCACACCTTATATTGTTTAATAGATCCCTTTATTTATTATACGCTAATTATGATATTCCAGTCAATACCATAAGCATACAGAACAAAAACGGGGCTGGTTTTCTAGTCAAGTATACAAAATAAATAAATAATAGTAAAACCGCTTGATTTTTTTGGGCTAAGTTATATAATTGAATCATCCGATATCAGACAAACTGAAATCGGATTGACTGGGTAAGGACAATCAAATATCGAACAAAGAGAAAGGGAGCATTAGAATGGATTTTACACTGAGCAAAGAGCATCGCGCATTGCAGGAAAAGGCAAGAGAGTTCACTGAGCAGGTACTGTTCCCGTATGAGCTGGAGTGTGAACAAAACAACGGTATTTCCCCTGAGACACATAAGTACATCACTTCTCAGGTTATGGAGTGGGGCTTCAACGCAACCAACCATTCTAAGGAGCACGGCGGCACTGGTTATACCCTGTTTGAGCAGGCACTGATCAGCGAGCAGCTCGGCATGGCGACGGGCGCTATCTGGGATGCGGTTCCGCAGCCTTCGTTCCCGATGAAGTTCGGTACGCAGGAGCAGATCGAAGAGTATCTGATTCCGACCTGCCAGTGCAAGCGCCGTGATGCGTATGCAATCACCGAGGCGGACGCTGGCTCCGACCCGACTCAGTGCCAGACGACCGCAGTCAAGTGCGACGGCGGTTATAAGATCAATGGTGAAAAGTGGTACGTAACCGTTGGTGATATCGCAGACTTCCTGCTGGTACATACCCATCTGGACGGTGACCCGAATAAGGCTACCGTATTCTTCGTTGAAAAGGATGCCCCGGGCGTCAGCATCAAGCGCACGCCGGAATACACCCACCACTTTGCGTTCAAGCATCCGGAATTCCTGTTCGAGGATGTTGTGGTTGACGAGTCCAAGATCCTCAAGGGCATCGGCGAAGGCTTCAACATGACCAAGGACTGGTTCGTAGAGGCTCGTTTGGGCATTGCCGCTCGCTGCGTCGGCGGTGCACAGCGCGTACTGAAGGAAGCAAACGACTGGGCGGCTACCCGCGTACAGGGCGGCCACGTCATCCGTGACTACCAGGTAATCGAGCATATGCTGGTTGACATGACCATGGATATCATGGCTGCAAAGAGCCTGCTGTATCGTGTATGCTGGGAGATTTCCGGCGATATGGATCGCAAGCTCAAGCACGCTCGTGCATCCGCTATCAAGCTGTGGTGCTCCGAGATGGTCAACCGCGTAACCGACAAGGGCGTTCAGATTCTGGGCGGCCGCGGCTACATGAGAGAGAACGCTATCGAGCGTCTGTGGCGTGACCAGCGCGTTGACCGTATCTGGGAAGGTACTTCCGAGATTCAGCGCAACGTTATCGGCGGTCAGATCAAGAAGCGCGGCATCGAGCTGTACACTGGCTGGGCTTACGAGGAGTAATTGAATCATCTAACCGTGAGGCTTTCTTCTCACAGTAATAGGAGGTTGCTATGTTTCCTTTAGAAGGAATAAAAGTGCTCGATTTGATGACACTTTCCGGTTACTGCGGGATGGAACTGGCTGACTACGGAGCGGAAGTTATCAAGGTGGAATCTCCGAATACCGGTGATCCGCTGCGGGCACTGGCGCCATTAAAAAATGGCGCCAGTGTTCATCATGCCTTCCGCGATCGTGGCAAAAAGAGTATCACGCTGGATCTGACACATCCTGAGGGAAAAGAGATTTTCAAAAAGCTGGTGGCACAGGCAGATGTGGTTTTGGAAAATTTCCCACCCAATTGGATGGATGAACTGGGCTTAGGATATGATGTGCTGTCAGCTATCAAGCCATCTCTTGTATATGGACGTATTTCTGCATACGGTTCAACCGGGGAAAAGACAGATTTGCCGCAATATGATCTGCTTGCGCAGGCAAAAAGCGGTGTAATGCACTTCACCGGCTTTCCGGAAAACCCGCCGACCCGTATCGGCTTTTCAATCTCCGAACGATATGCAGCCAGCTTCCTTTCCTCGGCTGTATGTATTGCCCTTTATCATGCGAAAAGCACGGGTGAGGGGCAGCTCGTGGAAACAACGCTTTGTGGCTCCGCGATTGCGATTTCGGAGGATAAGGTTATTACTTATGGCGCAGAACACGAAGATCCGATGCGTACCGGCAATGCACATCCGCTGATAAATCCATATGATATCCTTAAATGCAAGGATGGTTATGTGGCCATGGGCATTTCTTCCGATGCGCAATGGGCGAAATTCTGCGATGCATTCGGGCGTCCTGAATGGAAGGTAGATGAATTATATTGCTCCAATTTGGTGCGTGGCTACCATTATTTCGGCGACCTGCGTGTCAAACTGGAAGACTTGTTCTCTAATTACACGATGCAGGAAATTGCGGATATTTGTGATGAAACACTGATTCCGGGTACGATGTGCAGCACCACCAAGGAAGCATTGCAGCAGCCACAGCTTAGGGTGCGCAACATGATTGTTTCGGTCAATGACGCAGAGCTGGGCGCGGTTGAGATGCCGGGCAAGCCGGTCAAGTTCGCCGGGCAGGAGGAGGATGACCTGCGCGCAGCACCTACTGTGGGAGAGCAGAACAAGGAACTTTACGCAGCGCTCGGATTGGATTTGGCTGCACAGGCTGCTTTGCATGAGCAGGGTGTAATTTGAGTGGCGGCGCAACGAATACTGAAGGAGAGTAACAAATGAAGAACGGACCTCTCAAAGGAATCAAGGTGCTCGATTTTTCACAGGTGCTTTCCGCTCCGTTCTGCGGAATGATGCTGGCAGACATGGGTGCGGAAGTGATCAAAATAGAGCGTCCCGGCGCCGGTGATATATCGCGTGAGTATGGACCCTATGTCAATGACATCAGCTTGTATTTCTGCCAATATAACCGCGGGAAAAAGGGAATCGCCATTGATATGCGTTCGGAGGAAGGCAAGCGTGTTGTACTGGATCTTGTCTCTCAAGTAGATGTTGTCATAGAGAACTTTAAAGCAGGAACACTCGAAAAACTTGGAATCGGCTATGATAAAATGCTGGAGGTCAATCCTGGCCTGATTTATGGCTCGATTTCCGGTTTTGGCACATATGGGCCGCTTTCCCACCTGCCCTGTATGGACATTATTGCAGCCGCACGAAGTGGTCTTGTCGCACAGAGCGGTCAGGCGGGCGATGCGCCGATAAAACCCGGTTTCTCCATGTGCGATACATGGGCTGGACTGCAGCTGCTGCGCGGTTTATCGATGGCACTGCTGTATAAGCAAAGGACGGGAAAAGGGCTTCGCGTGGACATTGCCATGTTGGATTGTGCGTTCTACATGTGCGAAGCATCTGTACTGGAGCACTCACTGACCGGCCGGTTTTCTGAAAGAACCGGCAATCATCATGCGTGGTATGCTCCTTATGGCGAATTTGCTGCGAAGGATGGAAATATCGTAATCGCGGTGACAGACGAGGGCGCATGGCAATCGCTGTGCAGCACGCTGGGGCTGGATGCCCTTGCGGCGGATCCTCGCTTTGTCAATAACGAGCAGCGTGTGGCCAACCGGGATGCACTGATTGCGGAGCTTGAAAAAGCGACAAGCACAATGGGTCGATATGAGATGGAAGAAAAGCTGCACAGAAGCGGAGTTCCCGCAGCGGCGGTACAGTCGCTGCAAGAGTTTGACAACGATCCGCAGACCAGACAGCTCAATGTTATCACTCAGGTCACCCAAGAAGGCGTAGGGGAGTGCACTGTAACCAATACGCCTATCCTATTCAGCAAGACTCCGGTTGATTGCAATGCTTCTGCGGCCGGATTCCCGGGTGCGAACAGCAGGGAAATCCTCAGTGAGCTGGGATACAGCAGCGAGAAGATCGACAGCCTGATAGCAAGCGGTGCTGTTGCGCAAGCGGTTTGATAATTGCTGTAAATCAGATGAATGATCCACCTGATGCTCGTAACCTGTCTAGAAGGAAACGGTGCATTGGGTGGATTTTTTTGAAAGGGATATGTTTGTGAAAGCTGTTGAACTGATTTCTCCGGATAAGCAACAATGTGTGAAATGTTCTGCCTGCATTGATATCTGTCCCATGCGTGTCATCGAGCTGGATGAGGAAGGATATCCCCGTGCGGTTGGCAAAGCGTTTTTAACGTGCATTAACTGTGGCTACTGCGTGGATGTCTGTGCGCCGGGCGCGCTGCTTCACAGAGTGCGTAAGCGTTCGATTAACGCCGCGGCAGCGCAGCGGGCAGCGCAAAAGCGCTTGAACAGAACCCGGGAATACAGACAGAAGCAAGGAGAATCGAAATGAGACGGGATTGTATCTTTTTTTGCCCGATCCGTGTCCGCTTTGGAGAAGTAGACAGACAGGGCATTGTATACAATGGAAATTACGTGGCATATACCGATCTGGCTTTCGAGGAATTCCTTCGATCCAAGGGATATTCCTACCGGGAACTGGCGGAAAAACATGGTTCAGAAGTATGTCACAAAAAATCCACCTATGAGTTTGTTGCCAGCGCATACGAAGGGGATATGCTCGAAGTCGGTATCAGCAAGATTAAGATCGGCAGGAAAAGCTTCACGATGCAGTTTGAAATATACCGGCAGGGTGAAGACGACTTGCTCCTTTGGGCAGAATCGGTATACGTTGGTTATGATGTGGAAAACCGAACCAGTCGCCCGATTACCGATCTGATGCGTGCGCTGTTGACTAACTGACCGCTTCAAAATGCTGTAGGCGACGATTTTACGAAAGATAACACGCTATGGGGAGGCGAGCAATACCATGGATAATAAACAAAACAAGAAAAATGCGGATGTGGAAGTCGGTTTGATTATTGTAAGTGTGGCAATACTGGCTGCATTCATTGTCTTTATGATTCTCAATCCGGAGTCTACCCTCAATGTCATTTCCTCATTCTTCAACCTGATGATTTCAGTTCTGGGACCGTTCTTTGAGCTTATCGCGGTCGTCGCATTCCTTGTCGGTTTGTACCTGCTGTTTGGAAAGTACGGCAAAGTACGTTTGGGCAACTGTAAACCCGAATATTCCAACTTCAGCTACTTTTCAATGATGCTGTTGGCGTCGCTCGCATCGGCTGCGCTGTACTGGTCGTTCACAGAATGGGCG
Organism: Agathobaculum sp. Marseille-P7918; assembly: GCF_964248325.1. Taxonomy (NCBI): domain Bacteria; kingdom Bacillati; phylum Bacillota; class Clostridia; order Eubacteriales; family Butyricicoccaceae; genus Agathobaculum; species Agathobaculum sp. Marseille-P7918. Next base: position 10,531 of record NZ_CAXTXI010000010.1, read on the forward strand.
TATTATTATCAGGCGCCTGGTCTGGGTATGGAAGCGTTCAGCGTGGAAGCGCTGGAATCCTCTCTCGGTTATCAGTTCTATCATTGGGGCATTGTCAATCAGGCAATGTATACGGTGATGGGCGTTGCCATTGCTTATGGCGTTTATGTACGGAAACTGCCCTCGTTCCAAACCAGCGCGGTGTGCTGCGCTATGCTGGGCGAGAAGGTCAAGGGCAAGACTGCTATTGGCAAAATCATTGACTTCCTTGTTATTTTTGGTATTCTGGGTGCGCTGAGTTCCTCTTTGGGTTTGGCTGTTCCGCTGGCAACCGGCGGTCTCAAGCAGCTGTTTGGCTGGGAGGCAACTCCGGTTGTTCAGATTGGCGTCATTGTATTCATTGCAATCGTTTACAGTATCACCTCGTTCCTTGGCACAAAGCGCGGCATGCAGACAATCAGCAATATTGCATCTGTGGTTTGCGTGGTATTCCTTCTGTATGTGCTGTTCATGGGACCGACGACGTTTATTTTCAAAAATATCGTTAACTCGCTCGGTCATATGTTTGAAAAGCTGCCGCGCATGGCACTGTTCACCGACCCCATCAATAACACCGGCTTTGCGGAAAGCTGGACCATCTACTTTGTTGCGTTCTATCTGAACTATGTAGCAATGATGGGCATTTTCATTGCAAAGGTTTCCAAGGGCCGCACGATCCGCGAGATCGCGCTCTACACAATCTTTGTTATGACGGCCGGCGGTATTGGAATTTTCGGCATCAATGGCAGCTTCTCAATTTTCACCCATCTGCAGGAAACCGTGGATGTGGTTGGCCTGGTTAACAGCGGCATCGGAGACGCGGCAATTTACAGCATTCTGGAAGTGCTGCCTCTGGGCAAAACGCTGCTGCCGTTCCTCATTCTGGTGCTTATTGTCGGCTTTGTGGCGCCGTCCATGGACTCGGCATCACTGGCGCTGGCGGAAACGGTTACGAAACGGGGTACCCCCAAGATGGCGCTTCGGCTGTTCTTCTGTGTTCTGCTGGCAGTGATCCCCATGTCGATCATTCTGGTTGGCGCGGATTTCACGGCGATCAAAAATATTGCGATTATTATTTCGGCACCTTTCCTAATTATACTTGTAGGAACTATGCTTGGTCTGTTAAAATGGTTACGGCACGATGATCGTATTGGTCTGCATGCTGAGATCATTGCGCTGCACGAAGCAGAGCAGAGACAGGAGGAACTGTCCGGCGATAGCGAAGCTGCGGAGGAGCAAAACCCTGTGCAGGAGCAGATTCTCGTGCAGGAGACGGTCGAAGAGTCCTAATTTATTACAATCAGCTGGGACAGACAGGCGTGCCATGTGCATGCCTGTCTGCTCTGGAGTCAGGAGAAACACATATGAGAGATTTGTTTTTTGGCGAGGAAGCAAGAAAAATGCTTCAGGATGGCGTGGATCAGGTTGTGGATGCGGTTAAGATCACACTGGGACCACTGGGCAGAAATGTTTTGGTGGACAGTTCTTCCGGAGTGCCGTTCATTACAAATGATGGCGCGAGCGTTATCAATGACATGCAATTGACTGACATTGCGGAAGATCTGGGTGCACAGATGATCAAGCATGTTGCACTCCGCACAAATGAAGCGGCTGGCGATGGCTCGACTACCGCGATGCTGCTGACACAGGCGATTATTCGCGAAGGGATTCACAATCTTGCAGCAGGTGCCAATCCCATACAGCTTCGCCGGGGCATGCAGGGCGCGGTTGACGAGGTAGTGCGGTATCTGGAGGAGCATTCGTACAAGCTGACCACGCGGGATGATATTGCGCACATTGCGGGTGTTTCTGCTGACGACGAACAGATTGGAAGCATGATTGCAGATATCATGGATCAGCTCGGTTCGGATGGCGTGATCACGGTAGATGCATCCAGCACGATGGAGACTTCCTGCGAGATCGTCCGCGGCACGCGGTTTGACAAGGGGTATCTGTCGCCTTATATGGTGAGCGATCAGGAGAAGATGGAAACCGTATTCGAGAATGCGTATCTTCTGTTTACCGACAAAAAGATCACCGAACTGCAAGAAGTTCTGCCGATTTTGGATCAGGTTGCGCAGCAGCATCGTCCGCTGGTCATTGTGGCGGAGGATGTGACGGGCGAGGCGCTGAAGGCGCTCATTATCAACAAGCTCAAGGGCGCAATCGACGTAGCTGCGGTGCGTGCGCCGGGCTTTGGCGAACGGAAAAAGGCTTTGGTAGATGATATTGCGCTGATTTCGGGCGCGGTTGTCATCCGCGAGGAAACCGGCTATGATTTGAGCCATGCTACAATGGACATGCTTGGCCGGGCAGATAAGGTCATCATTCGGAAGGACAGCACGCTGATCGTCGGGGGCGCGGGCAATCGCGATGAAATTGACAGCCGAGTCGAGATGCTCCGGCGCATGCTGGCGCAGGCGAAGGATGAGTTCGCGGTGGATCGCGCTCGTGAGCGTCTGGGCAAGCTGGCAGGCGGCGTGGGCCTGATCCACGTTGGCGCAGCGACCGAGCTGGAGCTGAAGGAGAAAAAACATCGCGTGGAAGACGCGCTGAATGTCACTCGCGCTGCGCTGGAGGAAGGTGTTGTGGCCGGTGGCGGCGTGGCCTACTGCGACGCCTGCACACAGGTTGAGGCATATGCGGCGCAGCTTACGGGAGATGAAAAGGTCGGCGCGCAGATCATCTGCACTGCGTTGACCAAACCGGCAGCTCAGATTGTGGAAAATGCCGGCGGAGACGGCGATTCCGTTGTGACAGAGATTCGTCGGTTGGAGCCTGGAATGGGAATGGATGTTTGCACCAATACCTATGTCAATATGATTGAAGCCGGTATTATGGACTCGACCAAGGTGGTGCGTCTGGCGCTGCAAAATGCGGTTTCCATGGCGAGCACTTTCCTGACCACCGAGGTGAATGTGATCGATCCGGTCGATGAGGAATGGCTGCGCACCGGCGGCGCGAGCCGACGCAAGAGCACGCATTGATAGAGGATAAATGTGCGTCTCTCATCTTGCAGTATGCAGATAAGCGCAAGTCTTTCTGACGAGTAAAAGAAACCCTCCTGTTGCAGCTATGCTGCGACAGGAGGTTTTTCATACTGTGGCTTACAGCCATCCGTTTTTACGCCAGGAGCGAAATTCCGTAAACGCCAACGCAATGCTGAGCAAAAAGACCAGCATATCCGTAATGGGAACGGCATATAAAGCGCCATCCAGACCAAAACTGCGGGAGAGCAGCAACGCCAGCGGAATCAGAAACACCCCTTGCCGTACCAGCGGAATCATCAGCGAGTGCACAGGTTTGCCGATGCTCTGAAAAAAGGATGCCGTAGTCATATGCAGACCGTAGAGGAAAAAGGCCATCATATAAATTCGGAAAATGTGAGCGGTGCAATCCAGATACAGAGGATTATCCGAGACAAAGAGCATACCGATTTGCCGGGGGAGCACCATGAAAACCAGAAAGCATACAGCGGAAATGATGAGCGCAATCCGGCTGGCCAGCAGGTATGTCTGATGTACCCGCGTGTAGTGTTTGGCGCCGAAGTTAAAGCCGTTGATGGGCTGTACAGCGGAGGAGACGCCCACAAACATTGAATGAGCAATTTGGTATACCTTCATCATCATGCCGTAGACCGAAAGGGCGATGTCGCTGCCAAAGGCGCTCAATGCACCATACTGACGCATCAGGTTGTTCATGGTGATCTGTACCAGCGCCATCATCGTCTGCGTCAGCAGGCTGGGAAACCCCAACGCAACGATACGTCCGGTCAATGCAGGCGTGGGGCACAGATCGGGTTTGCGAATGCGGACGGTACGCATATGGCGCAGATAAAAGAGGCACATACAGCCGGCAGCTGTCTGTCCCACCGCTGTGGCGATACCGGCGCCCACCACACCCATTTGCAGCGGGAAAATGAAAATGGGATCCAGAATCAGGTTGATAACAGCGCCCACGATCATACATTTCATGGTGTACTGGGGAGCGCCATCCGCACGGATGATGGCGGTGAATGCAGGGCACATCAGCTGGAACGGTACGCCCCATGCGATCGCCCGCAGATAGGAGACTGCCTGCGTATAAGCGGTTTCCGTGACGCCGCACAGAATCACCAGCTGCGGGGCGAAGATAGCAAACACCAGCGCGCAAAGGATGCCGCTGCCGACAATTAAAGTCAGTGCGTGCGACATGGTCGCATCTGCTGTTTGCTGCTGCTTGCGGCCCAGGCACAGACTGATATTGGCCGCGGCCCCATCCCCCAGCAGCAGCGAGATTGCGTTTACCAGAATCATGAGCGGAAACGCGACATTGGTAGCTGTCATGCCGGTGATGCCAACGCCTTGCCCGACAAAAATCTGATCAACGATGTTGTAAAGGTAATTGACCATGAGTGTCAGTGCTGTGGGGATAGAATATCGCACTAACAGCGCGGAGATCGGCTCTGTTTCCAGCGGGTTTGCGTTTTGTACCGGTTTATTCATGGCGACAGCCTCCTCTTGTGGTTCCCTGCCGCCGGATAAGCCGGATAAATCGTAAAGCAGCCGTTGATTGCCATCCAACGGATGCAATACCGGCTGCTTCGTGTTCTTTCATCGTGCACGAGAAGCTGCCGGTGCTGCCGGCGGCTTTCTTCTCCCATCCAGACCTGACTGTTGGCCCCGGGATTGCACCGGGTTAGCTTGCGCTCGCGGGCTTTGACCGCCAGTAGAGAATACTCTCGTTTCCGAAGAAAGGAATATACAATTTTATAAGGCCATTATAGCAGAAAATCCTGCCCTGTCAATCGCTTGAAGACCAATTTTTTTGCAGAAATATTGTGCGTTATGGATGGCCGGTCGGCGGAGATACAAGTTGGGGATACGCCGCCTGCAGTATCACTCATTGCCAGCCGTCTGAGCCGAACTGTTCCACATTTTCCGCTGTAATTAACTCGACCGGCACAATGATTTCGCTTTCATAGGCTTGTCCGGACAGAATCTGGTATATGACCTGCGCTGTCGTCTGTCCGATCTGAATAGGAGATTGGGCGACCGTTGCTGTCATCACACCCTCAAAAATCATATTTTTGGCTTCGGGAGCACCGTCTACGCCATAAACCAGTGTGCGCTCCAGTAAATGACGCTCCTCCAGTGCAGCCATCGCCCCCAATGCTGTCGGATCGTTGAGCGCCATCACTACATCAATCGTCGGATCGGCATCCAGCAGGCCGTCCAGCGCCGGCATGGCAAGCTCCAGCTGACCGTCGCTGCTTGCGCGGCCGGCAATCTGATACTGCGGATGCGCGGCGATGGTGTCGCAAAACCCTCGAATGCGGTCGACCGCCGACTGGGCGGTCGGGTGCTCCAGAAGGGCGATGCGCGCGGAATCACGCGTGCTCATCAGATGCTCGGCGCATAATACGCCCGCGCCATAATTGTCTGAAGCAATCGTGCAGGCAACCAGTGAGGGATCGCTCACCTGCGAATCCACAATCACAACCGGAACATCTGCCTCCCGCGCTTCCTCCAGTGCAGGACGAATCTGCTGAAAATCCACCGGGTTAATCACAAGCAGATCGATTCCACCCGCAAGCAGTTCGTGAATCTGGTCGTTTTGCTTCTCCTGATCGAGTGCAGGGTCGCGCGTGAGCAGGATATCGCCGCGGCTTTCGATCATCAACCGCAGTTCCTCGTCAATGACGCTGTAGAACGGATTGTTCATTGTCATATAGGTTGCGCCGATACGCAGCGGTGTCTCCTGCTGTTCTTTCCATGCGCCCAGCGTCAGGCACAGCCATGCCGCCAGCACGACGCCGCACACAGCAAGAAACAGTCGTCTCCATTTCATCGCCAGCCCCCCTTACTGGTTTTATCATATCATATTAGGGGAGTCATGAAAACGCTTTTTTGCCGGTTCTGAACAGGACGACGATTCTTTTCCGGAGAGGTTTTACACATATTATTTGCGGCCTGCGGTGAACGACGCGCTATTTCACCGGACAGGCTGCGGGTATCCGCCTGCTGTTTTTGCATCTGATCTGATATGTTGTTTGATCTTGTGCAGGATATATATTATAATTTATGCATAGGAAACCCGTTCCACAGCGCAGCACGGCAGGAAAAAAGGCGACTGTCTGCGGCAGAAGAAAGACAAGGCTTGACGGGGAAAAGGGGGCTGCTGGCATGTCGGATGGACCGGCCAATCGCGAGATGCAGACGGACGAGAGCCTGACCCTGCTGCGGCAGGGGACGCTGCTCATCAATCTGGCACTCTGCGCGTTCCTCGGTGCGGTTTTTGTGCTGACGCCACTGCGTGCGGTGCAGCGAGCCGAGGGTGTGAGCTTTTTGCAGGGGCTGAGTATTTTACCGGCTGCTCCGTGGAGCGTGTCTTTTGCGGCGCTTAGTTTACTTGCGTTTGTCGCGGTCGACTTTGCATATCGGCGCGGCAGGCTGGGAAACGGCCGTATCGTGTTTTGGTTGGAACCGGGAGTCGCCCTGCTTGTGATTCTGGCGCTGCATCTGGACTATAACGGCCTGCTGCTGCTCGCCGTGGTCAATCTGGTGGATAGTCTGCATGGGCGCGGGCGTATGCTGTTTCTCGGCGCGATGACCTCGCTCTATCTGCTGACCAGTCTGGATGTTTTGCAATCCGGCTTGGGTATGGTTTCGGTATCCGAATATCTTGCCTATTATGAGGGACAGCCGCGGCAGCTCATGCAGACAGCCATTGGTCTGCTCAGTGCGCTCAATCTGATTTTGTTTATCGGCTATATGGTGATTCTGGTCGGCAGGCGGACGGAAGAAAACGCGGCTATCCGCCGACTCAACGGAGAACTGGCGCGGGCGAATGATAAGCTGTCTGTCCTCAACGGTCAGCTCAAGGAATATGCGGCGGAAAGCGAGCGCATGGCGGAGACCCGAGAACGCAACCGTCTGGCGCGCGAGATTCACGATACGCTCGGCCACGCGCTGACCGGCATCACCGCCGGTGCGGATGCCTGTATTGAAATGATGGATATTTCGCCGGATATGGCGCGCAAGCAGATGGAACTCATTGCGAAAACCGCTCGTGCGGGCATGAATGAGGTGCGCCGTTCGGTCAGTGCGCTCAGACCGGATGCGCTCGAGCGGTTTCGCTTGTCCGAGGCGCTTGACAAGCTGTGCAGCGAGATGCAGCAGACTTCACATGCGGATATTCGGCTGAATGTGCAGCCGACGGATATGCGTCTTTCACAGGACGAGGAGGATGCGGTCTATCGGATTGTACAGGAAAGCGTGACCAATGCCATCCGGCATGGGCATGCGACCGAAATTGACGTGTCCCTGTCCTGTCAGGAGCGCTGCATGACGATTGTAGTGCAGGATAACGGTATCGGCTGCGCAAAAATCGAACAAGGCTTTGGGCTGCGTCACATGCGGGAGCGGCTGCGGCTGCTCGGCGGCAGCCTGCGCGTGAACGGAGAGAACGGGTTCCGGATAGAGGCTTCCATACCGCTTCGATGGGGGGATGAAATATGATCCGTGTATTGATTGCAGACGATCAGGAGTTGATCCGTCAGAGCCTGAGCTTTGTGCTGGATGCGCAGGCAGATATCGCCATGGTGGGCACAGCATCCAACGGACGTGAGGCGATTGAACTGGTCCGCAAGGAAAAACCGGATGTGGTGCTCATGGATATCCGCATGCCCGAGGTGGACGGTGTGGAATGCACGCGGCTGATTAAAGCCGCCTATCCGCAAATCAAGGTCATTATCCTGACCACATTTGACGATGATGAGTATGTATTCGGTGCGCTGCGTTACGGTGCGTCCGGTTATCTGCTCAAGGGCGTTTCGGTCAGCGAACTGGCAAATGCGGTACGTGAGGTGGTGCGCGGCGGCTCGATCATCATGCCCGGCGTGGCATCCAAGGCACTGGATATGTTTGCGCGCATGGCGCGCGGCAGCATGCAGATTCCGGTGGATACACAGCAGACCGCTGCTTTGCAGGAAAACGAATGGCGGGTCATCCGCGAGGTTGGCTGCGGCAAATCCAACAAGGAGATTGCGGCGGCGCTATGCCTGTCGGAGGGCACGGTGCGCAACTATTTGAGCAGTGTGTTAAGCAAACTCGATTTGCGTGACCGTACACAGCTTGCGATCTGGGCAGTGCAGACCGGCGTGGCGGCCGATCCTTATGGGGATAAGCCATGAGACAGATGCTGAAACGACTGACAGCCGGCGTATTGTTGACTGCGGCAGTGCTGGTGTGCACGGCCTTTGGTGCGTCGCGGGAAACTGTGATCACGGTCGGCGTGATTGCGGGCAGCTATTGGGATGCGCCGACCGGCAACTGCTATGCTGTGATTGACGCTGCGATTGCGCGGTTTGAGCAGGCACATCCCAATGTGCGCGTGGAGTATACAAGTGGTATTTTAAAACGGGATTATTCCGAATGGTTGACTGACCAATATCTGCTTGGTCGGGAGCCGGATGTGTTTATGGTACTGCCGGAGGATTTCGGTATGCTGGCGGAGCAGGGAGCTTTGCAGCCGCTGGATAACCTGCTGGCAAACGATTCTGCGGTTTCTACAGCGGATTTCTATGACGCAGCGCTCGAGAGCGGCGCGGCGGGCGGCGTGCAGTATGCGCTGCCGTATGAATGCGTGCCGACGTTGATGTTTGTCAATAAAACGCTGCTGGAGGCGGAAAATATCCCGGTACCGGATAATGACTGGACGTGGGATGATTTTTACGAGATCTGCGCACAGGTAACGCGTGACACGGACGGCGACGGCACGATTGACCAGTTTGGCAGTTACGGCTATACCTGGCGGGACGCGCTGGCGTCAAACGGCGCGGCGCTGTTTGATGAGAACGGCAGCAGTTGTCTGATTGCGCAGCCGGCGTCCGTGGAGGCGGTTCGATTTGCGCAGCGGCTGGAAGAATTATATGCGGACTGCGATATCACGGCGCGCAGCTTTGACGAAGGGCATGTTGCATTTCGGCCATTTTTATTCTCGGATTACCGCACCTATCAGCCTTATCCGTGGCGAATCAAGCGGTATTCGGATTTTGAGTGGGACTGTATCCAGATGCCGGGCGGGCCGTCCGGTGCGGGACGGTCGGAGCTGAGCACCGTGCTGGCGGCAATCAGCAGTCGGTCCTCGCAGCAGGCGCTGGCGTGGGAATTTCTCAAAGAGATGACCTGCTCGGACGCGACGCAGAGTATGCTGTATACGGATTCACACAGCGTATCCGCGCTGCGGCGCGTGACGCAGTCGCCGCAGACCCAGCAGATTCTGCGGCAAGACACGCCGGGCGAGAGCCAGCTCGGATTGGAAATCCTGTCCGACGCGATGGAGCAGGCGGTTGCCGCGCCGCATTTTCGCGCGTATGACCAGGCGCTTTTGCTTGCGGAAAGTCTGGTGGCAACGGCCATGGAGGATGACCACAACCTGTCCCTTCAGCTGCAGAGGGTGCAGCTGAAGATGGAGGAATATTTGCAGCATTAAACAAACGAAGAACAGACAGACAGAATAAGCCGTCTCCGGTTTTGGCAATGTGCCAAAGCCGGGGGCGGCTTTTTTGCGTTTTTCCACAAGGCAAATGACATTTGTCATGTAAAAGAGGATAAGTGTCATCTGTCATTCGTGACAATGGACAGATGTATTATTGTGGGTCAATTGGTAAAATTGTCTCAACAAACGAGAAAGGGGAAAATGAGCATGCGTTATCTGATTTTGGTCAGCCACGGAACCTTCGCGCCGGGGCTGCACAATGCGGTCGGCATGATGGCCGGTGCGGGCCGCGAGGACATTCGCTCGACCAGCCTGCTCGATGGCATGGATGTGGACACCTACCGGAAGGCGTTTGCAGAACTGGTTGCGGATATCACCGCGGAGGACGAAATCCTGTTGTTTGCGGATATCATCGGCGGCTCGCCGCTGACGACCGCGATGGAGGTCCTGACGGAAAAGGGCCTGTTGGCGAACACGGCTGCCATCGGCGGCATGAACCTGCCGCTCGTACTGACCGCTGCTTTTGCGGACGCGGACGCACCGCTCGCGCAGGTTGCGGCCGAGATTATGGAGGAAGGCCGCGGTCAGCTCAAGCCGTTTGACCTGGACGGCGGCGACGAGGACGATATTTGACGGCACATTGCAATATTTAATTGGGAGGAAAAATTCATGTCTATTTCATTTATCCGTGTAGACGACCGCATGATTCACGGTCAGACCTGTACCCGCTGGGCGCTCGAATATCCCTGCGACGGCCTGATTGCCGTCAATGATAAGGCGGCAAAAACGCCGGTACTGAAAGCGGCTTACAAAAACGCCAGTGATAAAAAGACCTTTGTCTGGTCGCTCGACGAGTGGCGCGCCAAGTGCGGCAAGGTGCTGGCGAGCAAGGACCGCTACTTCCTGATTACCAAGGACCCGCAGACCATGAAAACCATTCTGGTCGACGACGGCTTTGACCCCGGCGAGGTCAAGACGGTTGTTATCGGGCCGTGCAACGACCGCGAGGGCGCAGTCAAGCTGGGCAACAACCAGTCCATTACGCAGGAAGAGGCGGATGCGCTGGAGGCCATTATGCAGAAGGGCTACGAAGTGGAGTTCGCGCTGATTAAGGAAGCGGCCATCGGCAACTGGAAAAAGTTCCGCGGTCAGTTCGGCTACAAATAAGTATAAACACCGCGGCACGGCTGCGGGTTAAAAAACAAAAGGGGCTATACAGAAAGGTTAGGTGAAGGATTTTATGGAAATCCAGGTATGGCAGGCGGCATTGTTTGGCTTACTGGCCTGTTTGGCGTCCATGCCCGGCCTTGGCGGCACGGTGTTTGGCAACTACACCTTGGGCCGTCCGCTGGTTGCGGGCCTGATTGTCGGCCTGATTATGGGCGACGTGCAGACCGGTATCTATCTGGGCGCGGCGATTCAGGTCGTTTACATCGCGCTGGTTACGCCCGGTGGTACGGTATCCGCTGACGTGCGTGCCATCTCTTACATCGGTATCCCGTTGTCGATTGTTGCAGTAAACGGCATGGGCCTCAACCCGGCTTCCGCAGAGGGTCAGGCAATGGCGGTCACCCTCGGTTCGGCTGTTGGTACGCTGGGTACGGTTCTGTTTTACGGCACGGCGACGGTCAACCTCGTTTGGCAGCATATGGGCTGGAGAGCGCTGGAAAAGGGCAACCTGAGAAAGCTCTATGTGGTTGATATGGGCTTGCCGTGGATTTCTCACATCCTGTGCTCGTTTATTCCGACATTTATCATCACCAAGGTCGGCGTCAACATGGTTGACCTGATGAAGGCCTATCTGCCGATGGACGGCATCGCTATGAAAACCCTGTTTACGGTCGGCTCACTCCTCCCGGCAGTCGGTATTGCGATTCTGCTCAAGCAGGTGGCGACCAAGCCGGTCGATTTGCTGACGTTCCTGTTCGGCTTTACACTGGCGGCCTGCATGGGCCTGAATCTGATTGCGGCATCGGTTGTTGGCGGCTTTTTCGCGGTCATCAATTACCGCATCAAGCTGCTGAGCATGCAGAAGGCTGCGCCTGCTGCTGCATCGGATGCCGGTACGGACGAATTTGACGATGACGAGGAGGAGATTTGACCATGGCTGAGAAAAAGCTTTCCAAAAAGGCGCTTGCGAAATCCTTCCGCAACTGGTATTACGGCCATCTGACCTGCTTCTCGCAGGAGCACATGCAGACGTTCGGCTACCTGTGCGCTATGCTCCCGCTGGTGGAGGAGCTGTATGATACCAAGGAGGAGCAGAAAGAAGCCCTCCAGACGTATTCCGCATTCTTTAATACCGAGCCGCAGCTCGGCACGGTAATCGTCGGCATGACCGCCGGTCTCGAGGAGGCCAAGGCCAACGGCGAGGAGATTGACGGCGAGATGATAAACGGTATCCGCGCCGGCCTGATGGGTCCGGTCGCCGGTATCGGCGACAGTCTGCTTGTCGGCACGCTCATTCCGATTCTGCTCGGCGTTGCGCTGGGCATGTCGTCCGGCGGCTCGCCGCTCGGCGCCATCTTCTACATTCTGGTTTACAATATCGTATTGACGCTCGGCATGCGTTTCCTGTACTATAAGGGCTATGAGCTGGGCGGCAAGGCAGTAGAACTCATTGTCGGCGAAAAAGCCAACGCCATCCGTGAATCGGTCATTATGCTGGGCACGGTTGTTATCGGCGCGGTTGCAGCAACGTGGATTTCGATTACTACACCTCTGGTGCTGCCCGGCGACATCGCCTTGCAGACCGGTGTACTCGACACGATTTTCCCCAAACTTCTGCCGCTTGCGGCCGTTATGTTCTGCTACTGGCTGATGAGCAAAAAGAAAATGGCGCCGACGACCGTTATGCTCATTCTGGTCGCGGTGGCACTGATTGGCGTACTGATCGGCTTCTTTGACCCGCAGCTGAGCTACTAAAAAACAGCATTGGAAAGGAGTTTTCGCAGATGAAAACCAAATTGAGTAAGAAAACGCTGCTCCGGGAAGCGGAGCAGCAGAAGGACGCGCTGGCGCGGCTGTCCATCTGGTTGAGGAATGCGATGCTCCTTTCCTCTTGTGCTGCGGTCCTGGCCTGGTGGGGACTGAGCGGAGGCGGACTGCGTCTGGCATGCGGCGTGGCCGGGGTTGTGCTGGCGTGTATCAGTGTGGTCTGTGCCGCTCTTCTTGGACTGGGCATCCGCAACGGCCGCCGCAATGTGGCGCATATTCTAAAGGCGGTGGAGCAGGCATGAACAAGACCGAAGACGTTATCCTTCCCCTTCGTCTATTGTGTCTGGACATTGACGGAACCCTGCTCGACACTGCGCATCAGCTGCCGCCCGAAAACCGGGCGGCAGTGCAGTATGCAGCGGCAAAGGGCGTCTGCATCTGTCTGCTGTCCGCCCGACCGCCGCAGGCCATCGCGCCGATTGCGCAGGCGCTTGGCGTACCGGGACCGATTGCGAGTTTTGGCGGCGCATTGATTGAAGAGGGCGAAAGACGAATTTTTGACCGCAGGCTGCCTGTGGATGCAGTGCAGACGGTAATTCGACTGGCGCGGCAGCAAGGTGTTTCGCTCAGCCTGTACCGTGATACCGATTGGTTTGTCGAGCGGGAGGACCGGTGGAGCGAGGGCGAAGGCATCATCACCGGACTGCATCCGACGGCTGTCGCATTGGAGGACACGCTTGCTGCGGGCGCGCCGCACAAATTGCTGTGCATGGGTGAGGCCGCACGCATTGATGCCTTCTATCAAATTCTGCAAAAGCAAGCGATTGCAGCGGAGTTGCTCCGCTCCAAGGACGAGTATCTGGAGATTATGCCGCGGCAGGCCGGCAAAGCCGAGGCGCTGCTGAACGTTTGCCACCATATGGGTATTGCATCAGAACAATCTATGGCAATCGGCGACCATGACATTGACTGCGCGTTGCTGCGCGCAGCAGGCGTCGGCGTGGCGATGGGAAACGGTTCTGATGCTGCGCGGCAGGCCGCAGACTGGATTGCGCCGGATAATGACCACGCGGGCGTGGCGGCGGCGGTCTATCATTGGATAAAGGAGAGAGACGCATGAAATATCGTTTGCTCGCGCTGGATTTGGATGGCACGCTGCTCAATTCGCAAAAGGAGATTACGTCTGAAACCCGCAAGGCGCTGACATGGGCCAAGGCGCACGGCATTTATGTTGTACTATCGACCGGGCGGATTGTCGGAGAAGCGGCGGAGTTTGCCCGCGAAATTGCCTGCGAGGATAAGATGGTCACGGCGGGCGGCGCGGCGATTGCGACGGCCTCCGACGAGCGTATTCTGGAAAGCTGGGCGATGCCGTGCGAAATCGGTGCGCAGGCGGTCGCCGCCGTGCAGGATTTGCCTGTGCGCGTGATGATTTATGTGGGCGATAAAATCTATATTAATCCGTTTTCCGACCGCGATTTTGTACAGAATTATCGCGTAGAGGGTTTTCACGCCAATAAGGTTGTGCTGGACGATATCGCGGGCGCAATTCGCGCGCGGGGACTGGATGTGACCAAGGTGTATGCGATTGGCGAACGCGCGGATCTGGACAAGGCGCTCGAAACCATCCGTCCGCTGCCGGGGATTACGATCACCAGTTCGGGCAGCGATAATTTTGAGGTTATGCCGGCGGGCGTGGATAAGGGGACGGCGCTGGTTCGACTGGGAGAGATGCTTGGTGTTGGCCCGGAAGAAATGGTTGCTATCGGGGACAGCGATAATGATGCAGCCATGCTGCGCGCGGTCGGCATGCCGGTGGCGATGGGCAATGCCGATCCTGCGCTCAAGCAGCTGGCGCGCTATGTCACGCAGGACTGCGACCATGACGGCGTGGCACAGGCGGTATATCATATTTTTTCGTAAGGACCCACCGCAAGGCAATGGTGGGGCTGGTATGAGAGGAGCGTTTTGCATGAAAAGCTATATCACCATTCCGGAAGCCGCAGTCAAATGGGGCGTGAGTGCGCAGCAGGTGCGAACCAGCTGTGAGAAAGCCCGCATCAGCGGGGTGGTACGGCTGAGCCGCCGCTGGTTGATTCCGGAGGATGCGGTTTTGCCGCCTGAACTCGAATATGCTGCGATCAAATGCAGTATATCCGCTTAAAATATGCAGGGACGGGAGGAGAAACCATGGCGCAGACCGATCTGCATATGCATTCCTCCGTCAGCGTGGACGGCGAGGTTTCGCCGCGCGGGCTGGCGGAGTTGTGCTGTCAGGAGGGCGTGACGCTGGCAGCGTTGACCGATCATAATGATATCGCGGGGGCAGCGGAATTTATTTGGCGCTGCGCGCAGCTGGGCGTGCAGGCGATTGCCGGCGTGGAACTGGACTGTATGCATGAGGGGACTCACTTGCACCTTCTCGGTTATGGGATTGATATTGCCAATGCCGCGCTGCTCCACGCAGTGCAGGCAGTACATGTGCTGCAAGCCGAGGCCGGCCTGCGGCTCATGGATGCTGTTGCAGCGCTGGGCATCGGGTTTGACCGGGAGCAGGTGCTGGAGTTGGCGGGAGATGGCGTGGTGTGTGCGGAAACAATCGCGCAATCCGCACTGCAAATGCCGGAAAACCGCACGCATCCGCTGATTCGTCCGCTTTTGCCGGGCGGCGCGCTGGAAGACCGGCCGCTGGTGAATTTTTACTGGTCGGTGTGTGCACCGGGCAAGCCCGCATATGTGCCGGTCGATTTTATGACAGCCGGACAAGCGGCTGACCTGATTCATGAAGCCGGTGGAGTTGCGATATTGGCGCATCCGGGCATCAGTATTTCGGATATGGCAGTGTGGGATAAGGTGCTTCAATTGCCGCTGGACGGCGTGGAAGCCTTCAGCAGCTATCATACAACGCAGCAAGCATTCGCTTACGTGCAAAAAGCGAATGCAAGCGGACTGCTGATCAGCGGCGGCAGCGATTTTCATGGCAGAATCAAACCGGATATTCGTATCGGAGCGGTCGACTGGCAGGGATGCGAAAGCGAGGCGACAGCAGCGCTGCTGGATGTGATCCGACGCTCCCGCTGAAAAACAACAATTGATATGGCGATTTTTCGCGTGCTGACATAACAAATCCCCCGGCCTGTACAGGCCGGGGGATTTGCGTCCTCCGCGGCGATGGACCGCGTGGCAGGACGATCGGAAAAAGAAGAATAAGAAAAAGCATGTGTCAAAGCTCAGCGACGGTAATAACGCCTTCCGTTGCACTCACCCAATTGAGAAGTGTGTTGATTGGGCATTTGCGGTGCAGCCGCAAAGAGAAAATTGCGCAGGCATTGTGACTTTCGCTGCCCGAGGCGCGTGTGATCTCAATATCCATGATGGTCAGATTGTGGTGCCGGAAAAGCTGGAGCACACGCTCCAGACAGGTTTTGTCAGAGTATTCCATATACAGATTAATTTCCGGAACATGATCGAGAATGCGATATTCGATACGTGAAAAGATGATTTCCGCCACCAGCACCAGCACGGTGGCGCAGATGCCGCCCTCGTAAAAGCCGCCGCCGAGTGCAAGACCGATAATGGCGGCCGTCCACAGTCCGGCAGCGGTTGTCAGGCCTTTGACGCGCTGCCGCCGCGTGACGATGATGGTGCCCGCGCCGATAAAGCCGATGCCTGCCACAACCTGTGCGCCCAGACGGGCCATATCGGTATAATAATGCAGGTTGAGGTAGAGAAACTGGCTGGTCATTGTGGTCATGGACGCGCCGAGACAGATCAGAATATGCGTCCGGAAGCCCGCAGGACGGCGTTTGTAGGCGCGTTCAATGCCGATTAGGCCGCCGCACAGTACGGAAAGCAGCATGCGAAGCGTAATCGAAGCCAGCGTGATGTCGCGCAGGCCGTCAAAAATGGGTAGCATGGACGACCCTCCTTAAAACTCGTCAATGGTGTAAATGCTGTCCAGCTCGGCGATGGCGGTGAGAATGCGGGTGTGCGGCTGTTTGTGCTCCAGACGGATGGAAAAAACCGCGCTCGGGTTTTTTGAGCCTTCCGCGCCGGTGCGGCTGATATCCACGTCACAAATCTGCGCTCCTTGCTCTTTGATGCGGTTGATGATCGTGCCGATGTTGTCGAGGGAATGAAATTCCACATAGATGTTGATAAAGCGGGCGCGCTCAATCAGCATGTTTTCGATGACCGGCAGAAAACGCATGCACAGGAAGATTAGCAGTACGCACAGGATGACGCATTCGTAAAAGCCTGCGCCGATGGCCAGCCCCATGCAGGCGGACGCCCACAGGCCGGCCGCGGTTGTCAGACCCTTGACCTCCTGACGGCCCGTGACCAGAATAGTGCCTGCACCGAGAAAGCCGATGCCGTTGACAACCTGTGCGCTGAAACGGGATACGTCGGTGCGTTGGCCGATGGATTCCGCCAGCGACGACCAGTGCAGATCGAGTGCGATGCTCTCATACTGGCCGAGCAGCATGGTCAGCGCGGCCCCCAGACAGACCAGCATATAGGTGCGGCACCCGGCGGGGCGGCGCTTGCGTCCGCGCTCCAGACCGAGCAGACCACCGCTGATCATGGCAAGTGCGAGTCGAAAGAATAAGGAGACCGCATTGAGTTCACGCATATAAGACAAGAGTTCATACAATTCTGGTAACCTCACCTTTCTAAAATGATGTGGCAGCGCTCCTATGTAGGAGAGAGCACCGGGTTAAAGCGTTTTAGTAGCGACGATGTTAACGTCTGTGTCAAGGATGTTGGCGGCCAGCACCTGACCAACCTTGACTGGCGCCTGCACGTTCAGCGTGTTAATCAGCTGCATGCAGTCGAACATTTTTTCCTTGGGCAGCGGCTTGTCGGTTTTGACCGGCAGGCGGGGGATTGCGGCGCCTTGCACCCGTACGGTTGAGGTGATCATGCGAACCGGATGCAGCAGCTCGTTGCGGGCATATTCCGCGCCGCGCGGACAGGAATTACCGGTCACGGCATAGTCGTTTTCCTCGTCCACCGTGAGATGACAGCCCTTAGGGCAGGTGATACAGATTAGGTTGGTCATGCCTGTGCCTCCTCGACAGAAATTGTAATCGCGCCCTGCGCCTTGTCCAGCAGTACGCGCGGCAGCTTGATGTTTTCCATTTCGCCCGGCGCCATATGCTCGCGCGGGAAAGAGGCGATTTGTGCACCGGCCTCGTCGGTGACAACAATGCGGCTGCTGCCGCAGATGGCGCGCACACGGAAGAATACGTCGACTGTCTGGAAATCCGTGTCCCTGTGGATATGCTGCGGCACAGTGTAGCCCACCAGATTTCCGTTTTGCAGCTCAATCGTATCGTCCGACGCGGTGCGCTGGCCGCGGCAGTATGCGGCTGCGGCGCGGCCCGCCCGGGCGGCTTCCGCAGTGACGAAATCGACCAAATCATGTACATGCAGCACGTTGCCGCAGGCAAACACCCCAGGCACAGAGGTTTCCATGTTTTCAAAGACAATCGGACCGTTCGTGCGCGTGTCCATCCGGATGTTCGCGCCGCGTGACAGTTCGTTTTCCGGAATCAGGCCGACTGACAGCAGCACGGTGTCACAGTCGAAGGTCATTTCGGTGCCGGGGATGGGGCGGCGGTCGGGTCCGACTTCGGAGACGATGACGCGCTCGACGCGGTCGCGGCCTTGAATGTCGGTAATCGTGTGAGACAGATAAAGCGGGATGTCAAAGTCGTGCAGACACTGCACGATATTGCGCGTCAGGCCGCCCGAATACGGCATGACCTCGACGCAGGCGAGCACCTTTGCGCCCTCCAGCGTCATACGGCGCGCCATAATCAGGCCGATATCGCCCGAACCCAGAATGAGCACCCGCTTGCCAACCATGTAGCCCTCAATGTTCAGATACCGCTGTGCGGTACCCGCAGTGAACACGCCTGCCGGACGGGTGCCCGGAATGGCGATAGCGCCGCGCGTGCGTTCACGGCAGCCCATGGCCAGCACAACGGCCTGCGCCTGCAGCACTTCATAGCCGCCTGCGGAGGAGACGATATGAATCTGCTTGTCGGGTGTGATATCGAGCACCATAGCGTCCAGCCGAACGTCCACGCCGGTCTGGCCGACCATTTCGATGAAGCGGCCGGCATATTCCGGGCCGGTCAATTCTTCGTTAAAGTAGTGCAGGCCGAAGCCGCTGTGGATGCACTGGTTGAGGATGCCGCCCAGCTCGCGGTCACGCTCGACGATACAAATCGAGCGGCAGCCGTCCTCCCATGCGGACTGTGCTGCGCTCAGGCCGGCGGGGCCGCCGCCAATGATGACAAGATCGTAATTCATACCTGTTCTCCTCCCTTGGTGACGCCGGTGAGAATGTAGGTGCCTTCGCCGTCCTGCCGAATATCCAGCGGATCGCAGCCCAGCTCACGGGCGAGAATATCCAGCACGCGCGGGCCGCAGAACCCGCCCTGACAGCGTCCCATACCCGAACCGGCGCGGCGCTTGATGCCGTCGATCGAGCAAGGCGGGATGGGCGAGTGAATCGCCGCGACGATTTCGCCCTCTGTGATGGTTTCGCAGCGGCAGATGACGCGGCCGTAGCGCGCGTCCTTGGCGATAACGGCGGCCTTTTCCGCGTCGGACAGATCCTTGAAGTGGATTTGCTCGCGTTCGCCGTTCCAGTCAGCCTTTTTCTCCAAAGAAAGGCCGCTCTTTTCCAGCAGTTCGACGGCATACTCGCCAATGGCGGGCGCGGCGGACAGACCGGGGGATTTGATGCCTGACAGATGCAGCAGATGCGGCATGCCCTTCGCGGGACGGATGATGAAATCCGCTTCGCTTGTATTGGCGCGCACACCGGCAAAATTGCGGATGGACTGACGGAAATCCACACCCGGCACGCTCTTCCGGCTGGCTTCGACGACCGAATCCATGCCGGCGCGCGTGTTTTCACGGTTGAGTGGGCCTTCGACTTCCTGTGCACTCGGACCGACAATCAGGTTGCCGTGCACTGTCGGCGCAACCAGCACGCCCTTGCCCGCTGCGGTCGGACACTGGAAGATGACGCGGCTGACCATGTCGCCGCTCGATTTATCCAGCAGATAGTATTCGCCGCGCGAGGGATGCGCTTCCCACTCGGCAGCGCCAGAGGCCATGGCGCTGATTTCATGGCCCCAGCCGCCCGCGCAGTTGACCACAAAACGGCTTTCGCAGTCGCCGGAGGTGGTATGTAACAGAATAGACTCGCCGCGGTCCTCCAGACCGGTGACTGCGCTGCGCAGACGCAGCTCCACGCCGTTGCGCACAGCGACCTCGGCTTCTGCGATGCACAGGCCCCACGGGTCGATGATGGCGGCGGAGGGCGCATACAGCGCAGCGCACACGTTTTCTGACAAATTCGGCTCCATTTCGCGTGCTGCGACGCCGTCCAGCAGTTGCAGGTCGGGTACACCGTTGCGCTTGCCGTTTTCGTACAGGCGCTCCAGATGCGTGC
This sequence comes from Agathobaculum sp. Marseille-P7918, assembly GCF_964248325.1. Lineage (NCBI taxonomy): Bacteria > Bacillati > Bacillota > Clostridia > Eubacteriales > Butyricicoccaceae > Agathobaculum > Agathobaculum sp. Marseille-P7918. The sequence goes on from NZ_CAXTXI010000010.1 coordinate 30,440, forward strand.
GCTCTTCCTGATTGAAGGCGACAACAAATGAGCCGATGCGCTTATACTTGACCGAAAGTGATTGGCAAAGCTGTTCCATAATGGCAGAGCCGCGTACATTGAGCTTTGCCATCAGGGTGCCGTACGCCGGGTCATATCCAGCGTGCACCACAGCGCTGTTGGCTTTGGTGGTCCCCATGGCGACGTCGTTTTCCTTTTCCAAAATCAGCACACGCAGCTGATATTGTGAAAGCGTGTAAGCCAGAGACGCGCCGATCACACCGCAGCCGATAATCGTTACATCATACATGCTCTTATCCCCTCCGTCATTGTTTGCAGAAATAAAAAAAGAGTCAAAACAAACCACCGTACAACAATTCGTGCACAGAAGTTCGCTTTGACTCATCTCTCCAAGAAAACGAAACAACTTTTAATTGATAAGTTTACTATAACACAGCATTTTTTTGATTGCAAGAAAAAGATTTTGCCCGCGGCGGTTATATGCGCCAAAGATCGACACTGGTCGTGGAGATGGCGTGTGCGCCTGCGGACAGAGCGGCCATAATGTCCTGCTTGTCAGCCAACAGACCGCTTGCGATGATGGGCTGCTGCACCTTTTCAGCCAGACGGGCGAGCACGCGGGGCATGGTGCCCGGCAGCAGATCGACGGCGTCGGCGTCGGAATTTTGCCGCAAAACATTTTCAAAAGACAGGGAATCGAACAGGAAAAAGCGCTGGATGGTCAGTAGGTCGAGCGCTTTGGCGCGCCGGATGATGTTCGGGCGGGTGGAGATGATGCCGTCTGCCTGCGTATTCTGCGCAATGAAGTTGGCAGCAATGTCCTTAGCTGTCATGCCTTCAATCAGGTCCGCGTGTACAAAGGCGATTTTGCCGCGCTGCTTGACGCGGGCAACCAGCTGGCCGATGTTGAGAATACTTCCATACAAGAAAAAAACGATGGCGCAGTCGCTTTCCAGCGCCTGCTCCAATCCCTCATCATTTTTCAGCGCGGCAATAATCGGAGAGTCCTGCAATGCCTGCAGAAAATCAGTTTGCTTGCGTGTCATAAATGAAGCCCCCTACATAGCAAGTGTCTATTGCGAATCCGGCTTATTCGTAATAAGACAACGAATTTGTTTATTATTTTCACTTTAGTATATTCGCTTTTATTTTTCAATGGGGAAAAGTGATTTTGGTCAAATTATATAAAATTTTCGTTTATTATATGTTAAATTAGTGAAAAAAGTCATTTTTAACGGAATTTTGACTTGCCAGACCCGGAGAGCCATGCTAAACTTTAAGTAAATCAAGAATATGTTGCTTGCAGAGAACAGAGCCAAGGTAACAAGAAACTCTCGTGTGAAAGTGCAGGGGGGATGGCTGTTACGCTTGGTTTTTTATTGCTTGCAAAACGTTTGGGACAATCTATAAATTAAGATTACGGGGGTTGATAGACAGGTTTGGCGCATTCTCATACTCTGGCAGCTAACAAAAAGGGGTGGAATACTTCATGTTCAAAATGCTCAATCCAAAGCGATTCTATCATGCGGTAGGAAAGCGAAAGTTTCTGGAATTTATTCTGTTTGCCGTATTTATTTTGTTTTTTTACGGGCCGATTCTCAACATGCTGATGCTGGCCTTTGCCAACGAATATACGGCGCCGAATATTCTCCCACAGGAATGGGGGTTCAAGTGGTGGGAATATGTATTCAGTCAGGATAGTCTGGTTTCTTCTATTGTGCAGTCGTTTATCGTAGCGATTGTCACAACCGTGGTTTCCATGATTTTCTGCATTCCGGCGGCTTATTCTATCGCGCGATTCAAATACCGCGGCCGCAAGCTGTTTATGCTGTCGTTCCTGTTGACCAATGCGTTTCCGAAACTTGGTATTTATACGTCGATCGCCGTGTTGTTCTATAAGTATAATCTGATGGGTACTTATACCGGCGTTATCATCATCCATATGATCAATTCCATGATGTTCATGGTCTGGCTGCCGGCCAGCGCGTTCAGTGCGGTGCATCGCCAGCAGGAAGAGGCTGCACGCGATGTCGGTGCGGGGCCTATCCGTACGTTCTTCAAGGTGACGCTGCCCATGGCGGTGCCCGGCATTGCGGTTGCCACACTGTATACCTTCCTCGGTTCGATGGAGGAGGCGCAGGGCACCATGCTTGTCGGTATGGCAAAGGTGCAGACCATGCCGGTTGCGATGTACGGTATCGTGCTGGATTCGTCGGCCGTCCAGATCGGCGCGGTGTTTGCCATCCTGCTGATCATACCATCCGCCGTCCTGATTTTTGCGATGCGCAAGTATATCGGGCCGAACGCTATTGCGGGCGGATTTAAGATGAAATAAGAGCGGAAAAGATTGGGAGGAAGATGAAATCCATGAGTGAGCGCAAAATCAAGTTGCAAATCAAGGATATGACCAAAAAGTACGACAACGGCGACGGTGTTGAGCATATCAATCTGGATATTTACGAAGGTGAAATCGTTACGTTTCTCGGGCCGTCCGGCTGCGGCAAGACAACCATCCTGCGCACCATCGGCGGTTTTCTGGATGTGACCAGCGGTGACATCATCATTGATGGACAGTCCATTATCGGCTTGCCGCCCGAAAAACGGCCGACCGCAATGGTATTCCAAAGCTACAACCTGTGGCCGCATATGACCATTTACGAAAATCTGGCATTCGGCCTGAAACTGCGCAAGATTCCCAAGGCGACCATTGACAAGGATATCAAGGATATTTTAGAGCTGGTTTCCATGAGCGGCTGCGAGAAAAAGTATCCCAGCCAGCTGTCAGGCGGCCAGCAGCAGCGTATTGCCATTGCGCGTTCTCTGCTGCTCAAGCCCTCTCTGCTGCTGCTGGACGAGCCGTTCTCCGCGCTCGATGCCAAGATTCGCCAACAGATGCGCGAGGAACTGAAGAAAATCCAGAGCGATCTGGGCATCACGGTTGTATTTGTTACCCACGATCAGGAAGAGGCCATGGCGCTCTCCCATCGCATCGTGGTTATGAACAAGGGCAAGTTCGAGCAGGTCGGCACTCCGACTGAAATTTACGACCAGCCCAAGACTCGTCACGTCGCCGGCTTTATCGGTGAAATGAACTTCATCGAAAAGGACGGCAAGACAATTGCGGTACGTCCCGAAGACGTAACCGTGACTGAGGCGGGCAAGGGCGAGGTTAACGGCATTGTGCGTACCATTATGGTGCTCGGCCATTACGTAGTCGTTACCGTGCAGCATGGGGATACGGTCATCAAGTGTTTTGTCGACCGCGAGGTGAGCGAAAAACTTCAGAGCGGCGACGAGATTGGCCTGTCAATTGGAAAGCATTGCGTATTCTAATTTCGGTAAACAGCGTTTTGGCGCGGATAATGCTTCGCGTGGCGCTGCTTATATCGCACCCAGTCAAAAAATGAGAGAGAAGGAGAATGAAAAATGAAAATGAAGCGTTTAGGCTCTATGCTGCTGGCGGGTACAATGCTGGTAGCGGCGCTGGCCGGCTGCGGCGGCGGCAAGGATGGCACAACGGCGGACGGCAAGTCCGTAGTAACGCTGTGGGCCACCGGCTCGGACAATGTGCGTACCATTTTTGAGACCTTGACCAAGGATTTCAATGAAAACTCCGAATATGCAGATAAATACGAAGTAAAGCTGCAGTTTATGCTGTCCGGTACGGGCGCGCAGACGCTGGCCGACATGATCGCGGCGGCAGCCAAGGCCAATCAGACGGATACCGATTACGACCTGATTGATATGAGCGGTGACGACCTTTCCAAGATTGTTTCCCAGATTGGCGAGGAATCCTTTGTCAAGCTCGATGATACCAAGATTCCGAATGCGGCATCTGTTGCGGCGCAGAGCACGGTAGCGACCGATTACGTCCAGCCGTACCGCGGCACGACCGTAATTCTTGCATATGACTCCGAAGCGGTTCCCACCCCGCCCAAGACCATGGACGAGCTGGTTGAGTGGATTAAAGCCAATCCGGGCCGCTTTGCTTACAATACTCCGGGTACCGGCGGCGCAGGCGACTCCTTCGTGCGCACCGCGGTTTACAACTTCATGCCGGAAGAGGCGATTACCTCGGACGACCCGAAGTGGGAGGAGCAGTGGGATGAAGGCTTTGCCTTCCTCGCTTCCATCCATCCGTACATGTACAAGTCCGGCGGTTCGATCGTTTACCCCAACAAGAACCAGGGTACGCTTGACCTGCTCAATCAGGGCGAAATCGATATGTGCATCAACTGGGCTGATATGGTGCTGAGCCAGCGCGCACAGGGCGCCATCAAGGATACCATCAAGATTACGCAGATCGAGCCTGCGCTGACCGGCTCGCTTCAGACATTGGGCATCCCGACCTTCGGCTCCAACGAGGACGGTGCGTATGCGTTTATTGATTACATGCTGTCTCCGGAAGCACAGCAGATCATGGTGGAGCAAATGGCGGCTATCCCGCTGATCGACACCGAGGGTATGGATATGACCGGTTATGAAGATCTGCAGGATCTGGATGTTTCCAATTTCCGCATTATGTCCATCGGCGATCTGGCCACGGACTTCAACGAGCGTTGGGATAACGAAATCGGCACGCTCGGCTAAAGCCCAAACCTGAAAAAGAGGGGATAAACATGAGTAAAAGCCTGAAGCAGAAGCTGGTAGCGTATGCTTTGGTTCTGCCGGCCTTTCTGGTAGTTATGCTGACGGTCGCCTATCCGATCGTTTCGGCGGTGATCCAGAGCTTTCAGGATGAGGAGACAGGTGCATTCACCTGGGACAACTACCTGTACTTCTTCACTGAGCCTGCGCAGCGGCAGAATATTCTGTACACACTGTATGTTGTAATTATGACGGTTATTATCGCGATCGTGGTCGCGTATCTGCTTGCGCTGTACCTGCGCTTCGTGCATTCAGGCTTTGCCAAGAGCATCGGAACGCTGTATCTTCTGCCCCGTTTTGTACCGGCTATGTGCGCGGTTTACGCGATGATTACCATCATCCGCGATTCCGGTCTCATCAACCGTATCGGTGCGCTGTTTGGCGTGGATATTCAGCTCGGCCTGATGTACCATGCCAACGGTCTGATTCTGATGAACCTGTGGTTTAACATCCCGTTTGCGGCGCTGATGATTACCGCAGGTCTGGGCGCAATTCCGGATTCCATCATTGAAGGTGCGCGCGACGTGGGTGCGGGAAAATTCAAGACGTTTACGTCGATGATTTTACCACTGTCGCTCAAGGACGTTGTCATTGCGGCAACCTTTGTGTTCATGAGCAACGTCGGTTCGTTCACCACTCCGTATTTGATGGGCGGCAACTCCCCGAAAATGCTGGGCATTGCGCTGTTTGACCAGTTCAACAAGTACCTGGCGTACAACCGATCGGCAGCGCTGTCAGTGATTATGTTCCTAATCTGTTCTGTTTCCGCAGGCGTATATATCTATACCAACCTGAAGGAAAAGGACTGGGAATAAGCAATTGAAAAAGAAGAGGAACAGTGATGTTCCTCTTCTTTTCGTGTATTTGATGGAAAAGACAGGAGAACTGAGATGGAACAGATGATAAAGATTACTGCGCACTCGGGTGCAGAGCATACGGCGGACAATTCTCTGGACTTTGTGCGCTATGCGCTTGAGCTAGCGGTGGACGCACTCGAGGTGGATGTGCGCCGCCGCGCGGACGGTGTGCTTGCGCTGGGGCATGATGCGGCAGATGGGCAGTCCCCGACGTTGGAAGAGGTGCTTGGGCTGGTGGCGGCGCATCCGTCCATGTGCATCAACTGCGATTTGAAAATGCCTGGATTGGAACGGGAGGTCGCGGCCCTTGCGCAGCAGGCAGGTCTTGTCGGTCGGCTGATTTTCTCGGGCACAGTGGACGCGGCGGTCTGCGCTGCGGACCCTTTGCTGCATGAACAGGCGGAGATTTATCTGAATATCGAGGAATATGTGCCGGATTTGTATGTAAGCTATCGTAACATACCGGATTTTGAACTGCAAGCCGCCGCTAAAATCACGGCGGTGTGCAAGCAGTATGGTGTGCGGACCGTCAACATCAATCATGTGCTTGTGACCCGCCGATTGGTGCAGACGCTGGCACAGGAGGGAGTGGGGCTGTCTGCATGGACGGTCAATGAGGCAAGTGAACTGCGCTGGTTTTTGGCAAACGGCGTACGCAATATCACCACGCGGGAGCCGTCGCTGGCGCTTGCACTGCGAGGCGAAGCAATACAGGTGTGATGAGAAAAGCGGACTGTGCAGCATGGCTGTGATACCGAAATCCTGCGCCGGATATGGTGCAGGATGCCCATTGCATTTTCCTGTTCTCGGCGCTATAATAACGATGTGCAGAGAATTGTTGAGCAAGCACATGTCCGTCGGTTTGTTGGCGTGGCATGTGCTTTTTTAATGGACCAAAAGGGGAGAAAGATTATGAAAAAACCTATTTTACTGGCACACCGCGGTTTTTCCGGAAATTATCCGGAAAACAGCCCGATCGCATTCCAGATGGCGGTGGAAAAGACTGCGGCGGACGGCTTTGAAAGCGATGTTCATATCACAAAGGACGGAAAACTGATTATTTTCCACGATGCGACGCTGGAGCGCACCTCCAACGGAACGGGGTATATCAAGGATCATACCTATGAAGAACTGCTCGCTCTGGATATCGGTGCATGGAAGTCGCCGGAGTTTGCCGGACAGCACATCTGGACGTTTGATGAGCTGCTGGACTTCTGCGACCAGACCCACATGCTGCTGAATATGGAGCTGAAGAACTACGAGGTGTTCTATGAAGGGCTGGAGCAGCGCGTCATTGATGCAATCTGCGCGCATAAGATGCAGGATCGTGTGTTCGTTTCCTCCTTCAACCATATTTCCATGCAGAACTTTAAGAATCTCTGCCCGGATATCAAGACCGGCCTGCTGTATGACAAGCCGTTCCTTGAGATTGGCGAGTACATCAAGCGCTCTAACGCGGATAATATGCACCCGCGATACATGCTGCTGCAATACCAGCCCGAACTGGTCGATTTGTATCACAGCCGCGGCATGGGGGTCAACACATGGACGGTTAATGATGAGGAAAACATGCGCGACATGATTGAGCGCGGTGTGGACTGCATTATTTCCAACTACCCGGACCTGCTCTGCAAGGTCGCGGGCGAGATGTGTGATTGAGCTTTCAAATGACAAAACGGCACCGGGCCGCTCTCCGTTGGGAGGGCGGCCCGCCTTGCTTGAGCGAAGGCCAGCTGTTTGAAAAAACATGCTCCAATCGACAAATCCGGCAATCCTGTGGTATGATAATAGGGCCTTGAAAAGAGGAAGCCGGTTGAGTGGATACAGCATGGAGGTGAAGCGGTATGCATGTGATCCTCTGCTTGGACGACAAGAATGGGATGCTGTTTAATCATCGGCGGCAGAGTCAGGACCGTATTTTGCGCAGGTATATCCTTTCCTTGTGTGGCGCGCGGGCGTTATGGCTGAATGGATATTCCGCCGGGCAGTTTGCAGAGAACGAGCGCGCCCGCCTGCGGGTTGATGACCATTTCCTTGCGTTGGCAGGGGAGGGGGACTACTGTTTTGTCGAAGATCAGCAGATAGAGCCGTTTCTGGATAAGATAAAGAATATCATTCTTTTCTGCTGGAACCGCGTTTATCCGGCGGACCGGTATTTTGACCGTTCGCTGCTTAACCACGGCTGGACCTTGCGGGAAACGGACGAGTTTGCCGGTTCCTCGCACGCAAAAATCACAAAGGAAGTATACCAAAAATGCAAAAAATCATGAAAAAAATCATACCGGTTCTGCTGGGCATCCAGCTTTTGCTCTCCGGCTGCGCCCTGCTGCAGCCGCAGCAGACCATTTCGCTGGAGGACGTTCCGGCGTACAGCGGCCAGCCGTATGTGGAGATCGACGGCAATGTACCGGATTTCCCGGAGGAGGACCGAGTTCCACAATCCTTTGAAAGCTATGCTCCGCTGGATTTCCTAGGGCGGTGCGGCACGGCCTATGCGTGCATTTCCACCGACCTGATGCCGACGGAGGAACGCGGATCGATTGGGCAGGTCAAGCCGTCCGGCTGGCAGACGGTGAAATATGATTTCGTGGACGGAAAATATCTGTATAACCGCTGCCATTTGATTGGATATCAGCTGACGGCGGAAAATGCGAATGAGGAGAATTTAATCACCGGTACGCGGTATTTAAATGTGGAAGGCATGCTCCCGTTTGAAAATCTGGTGGCGGATTACATCAAGGAAACCGGAAACCACGTGTTGTACCGCGTCACACCTGTCTTTGAGGGGAACAACCTTGTTGCCTCCGGTGTGCAGATGGAGGCTCTGTCTGTAGAGGACGAGGGGGACGGCATCTGCTATAACGTATATTGCTATAATGTGCAGCCCGGTGTGGAGATCGACTACGCAACCGGGGAAAGCCACGAAGCGGATACAGCACAGACGGACAATACAGGCGACGCACAGGAGTATGTACTCAATACTGCTTCGAAGAAAATCCATCTGCCGGACTGCGCCAGCGTGGCCAGCATTGGGGAAAACAATAAGGAGTCGTATACCGGAAGCTATGAGGATCTGCTTGCGCAGGGGTATTCGCCCTGCGGCAACTGTCTGGGAAAATAGCAAAGGGTTCAGACGGAAAAAGCCACTTCTCTGTGTCAAATGACAGAGAAGCGGCTTTCGCTTGTTTATATGGATGGAATATGTATCCGTCAGGCAGTCGGCGCTTCGCAATTTTCATGCTCAATGATTTTGATGAGCGTGACATGGCGGTCGTCGGCATCCTGCACGACAAAATCCAGATTTTTATAGGTAAGTGTTTCGCCCTGTTTGGGGATGTGTTCAAGCTGATCGATCATCCAGCCGTTGACCGTGGTATAGGTATCCGCTGCCTCGTCATCTTCATAGCCGAAGTTGGTCAGCACATCTTCAAAATCGGCAGCACCGCGCGCCAGATATTCATGGTTGCCGGTTTTCCAGCATTGCTCGACAACACGGTCGTGCTCGTCCCAGATTTCACCGACCAGTTCCTCCAGCACATCCTCCAGTGTTACAATGCCCAGTGTGCCGCCGTATTCATCTGCTACGACTGCGATATGTGATTTGTTTTTTTGCAGCAGTTTGAGCAGCTCACCGATTTTCATGGTTTTGGCTACAAAAATCGGGGGCTTGACAATTACGTCAATCGAACGGTTAGAGGGAGCCACTTCATTATAGAAGTCTTTCTCATGAATGATGCCGATGATATTATCAATGGAATCCCGATAAACCGGCAAGCGCGAAAAGCCGGTTTCCTTGAACAGCTTGGCGATGGTTTGATTATCCGTGTTCTCTGAGATGCCGACAATATTGACGCGCGGGGTGAAGATTTCCACAACCTCCACGTCGCTGAATTCGATTGCGCTGCGAATCAGATCGCCTTCCTGCTCATCGATGCCGCCTTCACTTTCGGCTTCATCGACCATGGTCAGCAGCTCTTCTTCCGAAATAGAGGTATCCTCCGAGGTTTTGAAAACCCGAGAGAGCAGCTTTTTCCACTGGACAAACAGGAAATTGACCGGCGTGAGAATATAAATGAGAACCTGAATGATCGGCGCGGAAAAGCGGGCAAACAGCTCCGGCGATTCCTTTGCCAAGGTTTTGGGGGAGATTTCACCAAAAATCAGCACAACAACGGTTGTGACAATGGTGGAAAGAGATGGTCCGGTTTCCTCGCCCGCCCAACGGATGAACAATACCGTTGCAACAGATGCAGACGCGATGTTGACAATATTGTTGCCGATGAGGATAGTGGACAGTAATTTGTCATACTGGTCGGAGAGCCGCAGCACCAAAGCCGCCCGCTTGTCGCCTTTTTCGGCAAGACTTTTGATACGGATGCGGTTAAGAGAGGAAAAAGCGGTCTCCGTAGAAGAGAAAAACGCGGACATAATAAGGCAGGCGATAATGATAATAATACCTACTGATGTGTTCATGTTGTGTTCCTTTCGAAGTGTTTTTTTGAGTTTAGTCGTTATCGGTGCTATTCCAAAAAAACTTCAATCGGTCGGAACGGTAATCGGCCCGCAGGATCAGGGTCAGACATAGAAACTGAATTCCACCTTTCTGTGTAAATTGTGACAAGTTAATGTTGTATATTATACAGAATTTGATGCATTTCGTCAAGATGGCTTGTGGCCGGTTCATCGATGGCCGGTTCGGTGCAAGTGCGTTTATTTTTGCAGCTTTTCGTTGTTGGCAAAGCGGAAAATGGTCATAAACAGGATTTTGATATCGAGCAGAAACGTCCAGTTTTCGATATAATACAGGTCATGCTCGATACGTCCCTGAATCGAGGTGTCGCCGCGGAAGCCGTTGACCTGCGCCCAGCCGGTAATACCGGGGCGCACCTGATGCTTGACCATATAAAGCGGGATTTCCTCTTTAAACTGATTGACAAAATAGGGAAGCTCGGGACGCGGACCAACCAGACTCATATCCCCCTTGAGCACATTGAAAAACTGCGGCAGTTCATCGATAGAGAATTTGCGGATGAAAGAGCCAAATTTGGTTTTGCGGGGGTCTGCGTTTGTGCTCCAGCCGGTGGTTTGCTTGTCGTTGACCCGCATGGAGCGGAATTTGTACATGTAGAACGTCTTTTTGTTCAGTCCGACCCGTTCCTGCTTAAATAAAACAGGACCGGGGGAGGACAGCTTTACGCCGATTGCGGCAAACAGCATGAACGGCGAAGTGACCAGAATGAGCAGCAGAGAACCAATGATGTCCATACCGCGTTTGAGAAATGCGTTGCCGATATTATCCAGCGGAATATGACGAATATTGACCAGTGCGATTCCCCCGACCTCGTCATAAACCGGGTGTGCGGGCATAAAGCGGCTGTAAAAAGGAATCAGGGAGACTTTGACACCATGCTTTTCGCTGCTTGCGATAATGTTTTGTAAATAAGGATATTCATCCGCTTCCAAAGCGATGACGACTTCATCCGGATTGGTGCGGTCAAGCACCTTGGAAAGGGCGTTGTAGTTGCCCAGATAGGAGATGCCGGGCAAGCAGTCGCGGGGAGCGAGGTAATGATCGACGGAGAATCCCAGCGTGCGGTCCTGCTGGATGGCATGGTAGTAGGTGCGCGCCTGTTCACCGCATCCGATAAGCAGCACATGCTTGAGGTTATAGCCCTTTTCGCGGAGTGTTTTCAGCGCACGCCGCAAGAACCAGCGTTTGATGGCGATACCCAGCGTGGCAAAAGCGAAAAATAACAGCAGGGTCCAGCGGGAAAGATGAAATTCCTTGAAAACAAAGAAGAATGCCAGCATCAGTCCGAACAGGATGACATTGCAGCGGAGCAGCAGACTGAATTCGGTTAAGAAATTTTTTGCGCGAAAGGAATCGTACAGGCCCATCAGACTGTACAGAAACCACAAAAGCGGGATAATGCAAACGGTGGCGTATAGATAATAAGAAAGCCCAATATGGCCGGGTTCCCCTTGAAAGATTACGAAACGGATAAAGTAGGCCAGCAGCATGCAGGGGAATAGAAGCAGCACATCAGTCAAGCCGTTGATCTGATTGAGCGTTTTTTGATTTTCTTTGATCACCGGTCGATCCTCCCGAACGAATGAATTATTTTTATTCTACCATATCTGACCGCCATATTCTATAGAAGAACCACTCTTAACTTGACAAAAAGTGCGGTATGCGGTAATATTTTAAGCGAATACAGAACAGGACGCGGGTGGGAAAAATCGCCTGCGTTTTCTTTTGGAGGCGCGTTTCCATGAGAGCAAGAGAGAAAATACTGTATGTTGCCTCAACATTTGGACATCTCGCATCCTTTCATCAGCCATATCTGCAATGGTTTGCCGACCAAGGTTATGAAGTGCATGTGGCCGCAGGCGGTACACCATGCGAACTGAAAGGGGTGAGCCGCTATATTTCTCTGCCGTTTGAAAAGAGTATGTTTTCTCCGAAAAATCTGGCGGCTGTGTGGGAATTATATCGACTGATGAAGGCGGAGCGGTATAAAATGATAAGCCTGCATACCTCGCTTGCGGCGTTTTTTGCGCGGCTTGCGGTTGTGCCGTTGGGAAAGCGTAGGCCGGGTGTGATGAACACGGTGCACGGGTATTTGTTTGATAAAAATACGCGATGGACAAAACGGATGCTGCTGCTGGGCGCAGAACGAATGACAGCGCCGGTAACTGACTGGCTGCTGACTATGAATCAGCAGGATACAGAGATTGCGCGCAGGTATCATCTGGGGAAATGGGACGTGCTGACCAAGGGCATGGGCGTGGATTTCACGCGGTTTACGCCGCCGGAACAAAACCAGCGGGAAGAGCTGCGGCGCAAGCTGGGACTAAAGCCTTCTGAGTTAGTCTTGATTTATGCGGCGGAGTTTTCCAAGAGAAAGAATCAGGGCATGTTGATTGAGGCAATGCAAAGATTACCCGAGCATGTTGTACTGCTGCTGCCTGGACAGGGCGAAATACGGGAAATGTGCCGTATGCAGGCGGGAAGAGCCGGGCTGACCGATCGCATAAGGTTTCCGGGATTTGTGCGGGATATGGAGAACTGGTATCGTGCATCGGATATCTGCGTGTCATCCAGCCGGATTGAGGGACTGCCGTTTAACGTCATGGAGGCGATGGCCTGTGGTCTGCCGGTTGTTGCCAGCGATATCAAGGGTCATCAGGATTTGATATGTGCAGGTGAAAATGGTTTTCTATACTCGTTCGGAGACACAAAGGAATTTGTAAATGCAGTACAACGCATGCAGGACGCAAAGGTGCGGCAGCGCATGGGGGAGGCTGCAAGAAGTTCCGTGCAGCGGTTTGGCATCACGGAGGTGTTTCCGGAATTGACGGTTCTGTATGAAAACGCGGCAAAGGACTTTCGCTGAAAAAGATTGTATTATATAATAAGGTATAAGGTATCAATGAAAAAACGCTGCGGCAGGCGGCAGCGTGAAGGAGGTCATTCGAAATGAAGGGAAAAACGGTTCAACCGGTGAAGACAGAGCGATGGTGGTTATATATCATCGCGGCAATCACCGTATTCTTCATACTGTGTTTTGAAAATAACGGCTCTTACTATACGGAGAAGGTAGTCGGACTGCTGGGAGCGGTGGCTGTGCTGTGCGGTCTGCTATTCGCAGACAAGCAGCGCGTCAAGCGGCTGCTGACGCCACCGGCGTTTGCAGTGTTTGCCTATATGCTTCTGGCGGGTATCTCGACGCTTTATGCGCGTTCCGGCAAATTTGCAATTGCTCAATTTGCCTGTCTGCTGGCGGCGTTTGCGGTATTTATGATTATTGTGCTATATGCGCAGGACAGCAAGACCGCATTCCGCCGCACCGCGGCTGTTTTGGCATGCGCTGCGGCGCCCGTGGGTGTGCTCTCCATTGATGCGGCATCCTGCAATATTCTGATGCGTCCGTTCCGGGTACTGATGGAAGTGATTGGAGCGGGCTACGGCGATACCGGTTCGCTTTTCAATGCGCGACTGAATACGATTTTTGGCAACCCGAATATCTATGCCGGTCTGATGTCGATTGCCTGCCTGCTCTCCCTGTGGCTTGTGCTTACGGCAGAAAGCCGAAAGCAAAAAATCCTTTGCACCATTCTGTTAATGGTCAACGCGGTGTCGTATTTGTTGGCATTTTCCATGGGTTCGCTTGGTGTGTTTGTGGTTGCTTGTCTGCTCATGCTCGCGCTCAGCCCCAAGGAGCAGCGAATCGGTCTGCTTCTGTTGCTGGTGCAGACGGCGGCAGTCGCATTGGTCGTGGGTGCGGTATCGGTCAAGGGCTTTGGCGATACGGTGACGGGTTCACCGCTTCCGATGCTGATGCTGGTGCTGGGCTGTGTGGTAGCCTGTGTGCTGGAACTGTTGGTGCGAAATAAGGTATCGGCAGCGCTTTCAGGCAAGGGAAAAGTGCTGATCGCTGTGATTGCAGCCATTGTTGTAGTGGGTATTATCTATTTGGTTGCAGCACTTTCCGTCACCGGCACTTATACCTTCGGTGCAGAGGGTTACTTCCGGCGCACGGCGGATCTGGGTGCAGGAGAATACACCCTGACAATGGAAGCAAGCGGACTGGTCAGCGTGCGCGTTGCTTATAAAAATACGAACAACCTGATTCAGAATAACGAAACCGATCTTGCCAGCGGCACGTCGGATGCGCCGGTAACGTTTGTCGTACCCGAGGACAGCGAATTGGTATTCTTCTATTTTTCGTGCAGCGAGCCGGGCGTTGCGGTGAGCAATGCAGTGTATGACGGTGCGGAAAGCGGCAGCATCAAACTGGGCTATAAGCTGCTGCCGACCTTTATTGCCGACCGCATACAGGATTTGTCGGCCAACGGCAATGTTGTGCAGCGCCGTGTATATTGGCAGGATGCCATCAAGCTTTGGCAGACCGCACCTATCTTCGGCCGCGGCCTTGGCGGTTTTGAAAACGGTGTTGTGTCCGTGCAGGATTATTACTATGAGACCAAATATGCGCACAATCATTATGTAGAAGCGCTATGTGATCTTGGTGTGTTGGGACTGGCGGCTTTTCTTGCGATACTGGGAACTGCGGTATGGGTGCTGGTAAAGAGCCGGAAGGAAAAAACACTTATAGTGATGCTGCTTGCCGCCTGTGTCGTGCAGATGTTTGGGCAGGCGGTAACCGATGTGACTTGGTCCTCCGGCGCATGCCTGCCAATGTTTTTTGGCGTGCTGGCATTGATAACGCTCTATTGCGGTGATTGCCTGCGGCTAAAGGTTGCTGAGAAGAGTAAAGGCGGTGCAGTTCGCTGGCCGGTGGCTGCGGTATCTGCCGTCTTTATCGTCTTGATTGGTTTGAATCTGATGGCACAGAGTATCTTCTATGGAAATAATCTGACATTGGATAAGCTCAAAACCTGCGTATCCATTGATTTCTTTGAAAAAAATGACTATAAGCTGTCGTATCTGCTTTCCGGCGGCAATGAAGAAGGTGTTGCGGAGCAATATGCGGCCGATCTGGCGGCTGTAGAATCCAATTCGATTACGATTCCGTTGGCACAATATTATGCGGCGATTGGGCAGTTTTCCAAGGCGCTGGATACGTTGGACAAGGGCTCGGATTACATGCGTGCGGATGAAGCGGTATGGCAGCAGATGTTTGATGTGTATGAATCTATTCTCGATCCGGTCGGGCAATTCAACGCAGTACAGCTGCTTGAGAATGACAGTTATGTCAAGCGCATGGTGGCAGGCTACGAAAAACTGCAGGCGGTTAATGACGATCAATTGGATGAAGTGTTATTGACGGTAAAGAACGATATGTTCCTCAATAAACTGCTGTCAGTGGCGGCGCTTAACCCCTATGACCAGATGGAAGCGCTAAATGCGTTTGCAAATATCGGATTGGATACGGCGACAGCGCCGGATGTCAATCATGACAGCATGCCGGATTATGCAACGGTGCAAGAGGGCAAGGTTGTATGGAATGAAGATGGATCGTTCACGGCGGAAACCGATTGCCTGATTACATTTGACATGGTGCTGAAAAATGAGGGCCAATATTGCCTGACAGTGTCCAGTGATAATCTATCTGGCGTTACAGAGGCATATGTGGACGGAAGCGCGGTGGCGATCGACCGCACTACAGGCGTATGTCCGGCGCAGGAAGAGTGGGGCGATGGAACGGAAAGCTCAATCACTTTGCGGCTGCAAGCGGGAACAACAATCAATCGATTGACTTATATGAAGGAATAAGACAAGCTTTTGCAATATTACACGCATGTTACATTCGCTTCGCTTCGCTTGACCCCCAAAAAAACCTGTGGTATTATAATTTTCGAAAAGAGCATAATGCTCAAAAAATTTAAGGAGGAAAAAACCCATGAAGAATCTGAAAAAGGTTCTCGCACTGGTGCTGGCGTTCGCTTGCGCGTTCACCATGTTTGCTGGTGCGGCATTCACGGATCAGGCTGACATTCAGCAGACTGAAGCTGTGGATATGCTTGCGGCGTTGGGTGTCATCAATGGTTACACTGATGGCTCTTTCAAGCCCAACGAGACGATCTCTCGCGCAGAAGCTGCGAAGATGATCTACACCATCTGGAACGGCGGTAACGACGACGCGACTGCTTTCGAAGGCAAGTCCGTTTTCACCGACGTTTACTCCGGCCACTGGGCAGAAGGCTACATCAACTTCTGCTACACCAATGGCATCATCAACGGTAAGGGCAACAGCAAGTTCGCTCCGGACGACAAGGTCACCGGCACCGAGCTGGCTAAGATGCTCCTCATCTGCATGGGCTATCAGGCTGACAAGTCCGGCCTGACCGGCACTGGCTACAGCCAGCGCACCAACGCTCTGGCTACCCAGAACGGCCTGTACGCTGACGTTAACTCTGCCGTTGGCTCTGCTATGCCGCGTCAGTACGCAGCTCAGCTGATGTACAACGCTCTGAAGGCTGAGACCGTTAAGTGGAGCGCTGATTCCAACGCTTACGAGAAGGTCACTGAGACTGGCATGAGCGCTTACCAGGATGCTTCTGGCAACTGGCACTTCACCACCGTCACCACCAACGAGACCATGGGCTCCAAGTGCATGGACCTGACCACGATGAAGGACATTCGTCTGGACACCGTTGAGAAGGAAGACGGCCGCGACACCTATCGTCTGAACGGCAGCATGTTCACTCGTGTTGCTAAGGACTACAGCAATCTGGTTGGCCAGAACGTCAACGTTATGTACAAGAACGGCGAGACCGACAAGGTTTACGGCGTTTACGCTAACGAGGACTCCAAGGTTGTTGCTGAGTCTGCTCTGGTAAACGTTGAAGTTTCCGGCACCAAGGTTAAGGTTGACGGCACTGAGTACAAGGTAGAGGGCGATGCTCTTTCCAACGTTACTACCTACGGCTTCAACAATGATACCGCAGTTGTAATCAACGGCACTACCTGCAATAACCTGTCTACGGTTATTTCTACTGCCAATGCTTCCAGCTACGATGCATGGGATGCTTACACCGCTAAGTTCATGGATAACGACGGCAACGGCAAGATTGACCATGCGGTCATCACTCCGGTAACCGTTGGCCAGGTAACCTATGTTGGTTCCTCTTCCATCAACGTAACTGCTAACGGCACCACCACTCCGTACAAGTTTGCGGATGACAACATCTACGAAGGCGCAGCTCGCGATGACTGGGCTTATGTAACTCCGAAGGCTTACACCGCGGACGACAAGAACGTTATCGCTAAGGCTGACGTTGTCACCGGCGAAGTTACCTCGACCAAGGGTGCTGGCACTGCAAAGGCTGAGGTAGAGGTTGACGGCACTTGGTACAAGGTTGTTAGCACCATCACCGATATCGAGGCTGGCTCTGCTTACGATCTGGTCGTTTGCAACGGTCTGGTATTCGATGCGCAGCTGACCTCTGATGGTTCTGCAAGCAACATCCTGTACATCTCTGCTGTAGATACTACGTTCGACAAGGGCTTTGGTGACAGCGATGCTTCTTTCCAGGCAAAGGCTTACTTCGCTGATGGCTCTGATGCAACCATTAAGGTTACCCGCGTCAACGGCGAGAAGATGACCATGGCTGATAACACCAGCACTACTGGCACTAACCTGGCAAACAAGATGTACACCTACTCCAAGAACTCTGCTGGTAATTACGAGATCAAGGAGCTGGCGAATGCTGCTGGCGCTACTACGCTGAATGGTGTTATTGCTGGCAACCCGAATATCAGCAAGAACACTGCTGGCTACAAGACCTACTCGACCAACACTGGTTCTGGTCTGCTGACTGCTACCTCCACCGACATGATCGATGGCAAGCCGCTGGCTGACGATTCCATCGTATTCCTGCAGGGTACGGACGGCGTTAAGGTTGTTTCCGGTAAGACCGCGAAGAACCTGTCTGTTGACTTCGGTACCGCTTCTGCAGTACTGACCAAGGTTGTTAACGGCATCAGCTATGCACAGGTTGCTTGCGTATATGATGCTGGCCAGGCTCTGCCGGCTGGCACGGTTTACGGCCGCTCCTTCGCATACCTGCTGTCTGATCCGATGATCACCACTCTGGACGGCAACCGCTGCACCAAGCTGAACGTTTGGACCGGCAACGGCGCTGCTACCCTGTACGTTGACTCCACTGCTGTTACGATCTCTGGCCGCCTGTTCTCTTACGAGACTGATGGCAAGTACATCAAGAACATCATGGATGCAAGCAACGGCAAGGTTGCGGCAGTCGCTATCACCGGCGTTGAGCCGACCAGCGAGGGCGCTGTTGAGCTGTACTATGCGAATAGCTCTAAGGGCACCTACAAGTTCGATAAGGACGTTGTGATTATGTCTGTCAACGATTCCGACCGCACTGGTCTGGAAGGCGCTTCCTACGCGGGCATCCCGTATGCGAAGTCTGATAACTCGGGCAAGATCACTCAGAACGCTTACATCTACTACGAAGGCAGCACCATCTACGCAATTGTTTACGATGTAAACAACGAGCTGGACGGCGCTCCGGAGTTTAACTCGTAAGCGAATTCGAGAATTGTATTCTTGAATGAACCAGCAAGCCCCTCGGGAAACCGAGGGGCTTGTTTTTTTATACAAAGGCGATATAGTGATATTTTACGTAGCTGTAATTGGTGTGAACGTTGTAGTTAGGCAAATTTACTACATTAAAGCCGCCGGATACGATTTCTACAGCATAGTTGGTAGAGCCAACAGTTCCTGAACCATAGCAGGGAGAGCCTTCCAGAGCCAATCCGCCATAACAAGTGGAGTTGACGGTTATTAAGCCGTAATTAGCGATCACAAAAACCGCTTTCGGAGTTTGCCCCAGAGAAATAAAGCGCTTTGCAGCGTCATCTCCCTGATAGGTGCCAAAAATCAAACTGCATTTTGCGTTGATCTGATTTTGCAGATTGGTGTCTGCCGTTGTGCGGGCAGATGTTTCGGCGCTATCGGCACTGGCACGCGCACTGCTTTCGGCGGCCGCTGCATTTTCAATGGCAGTGAATCGATTACGTACATCTTGTGCCAGCTTATCACCGTCTACACTGCCGGACGGAATATTGCCGAGCACCGCATCAATGACCTGTTGCTGCACGTTTTCGACGGCAGTCTGCACCGTATCGGCGGGCACGCCCGCCGTTCGCTGAAAGCCGAGGCCTGCTGCAGCGTCGGTAGCGTTGAGTGCGTCGCACAGGCCATTATGCGCCTGTCGAACCTCTTCCGGGCTGCTGTCAAAATACGCTTTGAGGGCATTCGGCTGCATATTAGGTTGGTCAGGCAAGGAAGAAATCGTTTTGCTGAATTTTTGTAGTTTGTTTTGCAAAAAGCCCATGGGAACCTCCTTGTGTGGCATAGTTCCGCGCGTGTTTTGCTTCAGGCGAGCACGCGCGGAGCCATATCCGGATATTTTGTTACGCGGGGAAACAAGCATATCAATAGAATAGGAAAAAATACAAAAAAAGCAAGTGCAAAGATTACACCTGCGGTTTATCTTGCTTTTTGGAACAAATATTGTATAATAGTGATATGACGCAGCAGCAATGCAGAGAAGCATTGTCCTGCTGCGGCTCCCGTAAGCAGGTATGCATGCAGGGGGATATACCCTCTGACTGAAAAGGGAGCGAAGCCGGAGCTTCGCTCCCTTTCCTGTTTTAAAACCAAAAGAGGGAAAGAGGTAATGGTATGGAGACATTCTCCGGTATTGTATCGGCGATTGATAACTGGATTTGGGGCCTGCCGATGATTGTGTTGCTGCTTGGCACGCATATTTTCATGACGCTTCGCACCGGCTTTATCCAGCGTAAGACGTTTACCGGCATTCGCTTATCCCTGACCAAGGATCCGGATTCTCCGGGGGACGTCAGTCAGTTTCAGGCGCTGACAACTGCGTTGGCTTCAACCATCGGTACAGGCAATATCGTCGGCGTTGGAACGGCAGTGTTCCTCGGCGGTCCCGGCGCTGTGCTTTGGTGCTGGCTGACCGGCGTGTTTGGTATTGCAACCAAATATGCGGAAAGCCTGATTGCGGTTAAATACCGCGTGCAGACCAAGGACGGACGCATGCAGGGCGGCGCGATGTATGCGCTCGAACGCGGGCTGCACTTGAAATGGCTGGGAGTGGCGTTTGCAGCGTTGGCTATGCTGGCTTCGTTCGGCATCGGCTGCGGTACGCAGATCAATGCGATTTCGGAAATCATTCAGGGCAACAGCCCGATTTACATTCCGCCGCTGGCCATTGGTATCGTTTTTGCAGCGATTACAGCGGTGGTTATCATCGGAGGGATCCAGTCGATTGCGGTTGTCTGTGAAAAGCTGGTACCGTTTATGGCGGCGTTTTATGTGCTTGGGTGTCTGGTGATTTTGTGCATTAATTGGGACTTCATCGTGCCGGCCTTGCAGACGATTCTGGTGCTGGCATTTAAGCCGGGGGCAGTGGCAGGCGGATTGGTAGGCGGCGGTCTGCGGCTGGCAATGCAGTATGGCGTGGCACGCGGTCTGTTTTCCAACGAATCCGGTTTGGGTTCTGCGCCGCTGGTTGCAAGCGCTGCGCAGACGCGTAATCCGGTGCGGCAGGCACTGGTCTCCGCAACCGGAACCTTCTGGGACACTGTCGTCGTTTGTATGATGACAGGACTGGTTCTGGTTACCACCATCATGAAAAATCCCAGCATCAATATGGATATGATCGAGGACGGCAGCCAAATGACTACGGCAGCGTTTTCGCAGATTCCGGTACTGGGGCCTTTGATTCTGGTGGTGGGAATTATCACCTTTGCCTATTCTACGATCTTGGGATGGTCATATTATGGGGAGCGCTGCTGTGAATATCTGTTCGGCCGGAAAGGAATGCTGCCTTATAAGCTGCTGTTCATTCTCGTCATTGTGATCGGGCCGGTATTGTCACTCGACCTGGTATGGACGATTGCCAATATCCTGAACGCGTTGATGGCGGTACCCAACCTGATTGCCGTATTGTTGTTGTCCGGCGTAATTGCCAAGGAAACACAGCATTATCTCAATCATCTGGATGAAAAAGACACCACGGAAATTCCCGTTGTCGACAAATAGCGTAGGAGGAGACAAGAACGGACGAATGTATATCCGTCCGGAAAAGCAAAAAAGCAATGATACACTTTCAGAAAACGCGACCGGGCGCGCACGAGGCGAAACGACGCCGTCCCGGAAAGCAGACAAATATCGAGGAAACCCGTGGAATCCCACTGCATATTGCAGCCGGTTGGAATATTCCGCTGGCGATTGTGCTGGCGGCGGCTATCTGGTTTTTGTGCCTGAAAACCATGCCGGTCATTCCGTATACCTTCTTTACCACGCCGTTGCTGGGACTGCTGAACTGGCTGCCGGTACTTTTGGTATTGGCCGCGCTGACGTTTGCATTTGGCAATGTTTTTGGCGCGTCGGCCGTGACAATGGTTGTATTCGGTGTGTTCAATGTCGCCAATCAGCTTAAAATCGAGGCACGCGACGATCCGGTTGTTCCGCAGGATTTGACCATGCTGAGAGAGGCGCTGACTGCGGCAGGCGGCTATGATCTGCGCATTGATTTGCCGCTCGTAGCGGCTTTTGTCGCGGCGTGTGTCATTTTAATTGCGGCGGCTGTGCTGATACGGACACGGAAAAGCAGTCGTGGCAGAGCGCTGGTGCGATGCGGTCGTGCTGTGGGCTGTTTGGTCAGTTTGGCAATTCTGTTTGGGCTGACGTTTACGGTATATGCTTCGGCTGACCTGTTCAATTCCTTTCCATGCACCAATCGCTTTAATATGACCACAGTTTGTCAGGAAACCGGCTTCCATTACACGTTTTTGCGCAGTGTGACGCAGAACAATCTGCAAAAACCGGAAGGGTTCTCTAAAGCAGAGACGGAGGAGCGCATTGCACAAACACAAACGGCAGCGGCGGAACCGAAGCCGGTGAATGTTATCTTTGTGATGAGCGAGGCGTTTTGCGATATTACCGATGCAGATGCATTCGCATGGACGGAGGACACCGATCCGCTTAAGAACTATCATGCGGTGCAGCAGTCGGAGCATGCGATTTCCGGCCGGCTGATTGTTCCGAACTACGGCGGTGGCACGGCGAATACGGAGTTTGATGTATTAACCGGCATGCAAACTGCCATGCTGTCAGATGCAAGTGTGTCTTCGTTCCGTGTACTGCATAAAAATATGGATTCCATCTTCCGGGTTGCCAATGATAACGGCTGGCAGACAGCGTTTATTCATCCCGGCAAAGCGTGGTTCTACAATCGGCAGAATATCTATAAATGGCTGGGCGCGCAGGAAATCGTGTTTGAGGATGCGTTTACCAATGCCACCTATAAGGGCGGATATGTATCCGATGCATCGCTGACCGAATATCTGATTACAGACTTTGAAAACCGGCAGGCAGCCGGTCAGCCGCAGTTTACCTATGTGACCACGATACAAAATCATATGGCGTATACCGAGTCTAAATATGGCAAGGCACGTGATTTGTATCAGCTCCAGTTGGCGGAAGAACTGCCGGAAGATGCCAAAACCATGCTGACCGTTTATACACATGGCTTGCGCGATGCGGATACGATGCTGGGGGATTTGGTCAATTATTTTGAGCAGCAGGAGGAACCGGTGCTGCTGATCTGGTATGGCGACCATCTGCCCAGTTTGGGAGACAATTACTTGTGCTACCGCGCGCTGGGCATGGATATGACGGCAGACCGCGAGACTGAGGATTGGCTGGACGCTTATGCGCCGCCGTTTGTAATGTGGGCCAATCAGGCGGGAGCGGATGCACTGGATTTCGATACCTTGGCGGAGCGCCTTGGTATTCCACAAGACGGCATGCTGAGTGCGAGCTTTCTGGGTGCTGCCGTGCTGGATGCGGTGGGCTGTGGACAAAGTGACGCGTTTTTTGCCTTTGTAAATAGCTTGCGGCGTGAATGGCCGGTGATTCAGCGTGGTACAGGGATAGACGCGCAGGGCAACTATCTGCCGGCGCTGGATGGAACGGCTGCAGACGCCGTTAAGGAGTATCAGGACCGAACCTACTACCGCATGAAATATGAAACTGTAGAGTGAAAAAGAGCCGACGGCATAGCCGTCGGCTCTTTTGGATAGACGTAATATTTATTGCAGCAGCGCACGATAACTTTCGGCGCGGTCGGGCTGACCGACTACGGCGAGAGAAACCTGTTCAAAGTCGAATACGCGGCGTGCCAACTCAAGCAGGTCCTCGGCGGTGACCTTGTCGTAATCGGCAAGCACTTGCTCTACCGCTGCAACCTGTCCACGCAGCAGCTCGCTGCGGCCAATGGTCATCATACGCGTACCGGTGTTTTCCAGTCCCATCAGCAGCGTGGTTTTGACCTGTTCACGGCAGCGCGAAAGCTCGTCGGGAGTAGGCCCGTCCTCGCAAAAGCGGTGCAGTTCACGTACAATCAGCTCCAGTGCCTTGTGCTCGGTTTCCGCGCCAAGGCCGGTGTAAATGGACAGCAGACCGGTATCCAGATGCGGCGTGGTGAAGGTGTAGATCGAATAGCAGAGGCCGTTCTGTTCGCGTACTCCTTGAAACAGGCGGGAGGACATGCCGCCGCCAAGAATGGAGCTGAGCAGGTTCATTGCAAAGCGGTCCTCGGACAGCAGCGATACGCCCGGGAAAGACAGGCACAAGTGATTCTGTTCAATATCCTTTTCACGCAGCATCAGGCTGGGCTGATAGACTGCGGGGGTAATCTGGTTGCGTCCATCGCCTTCCATATGCGAAAACAGCTCGGCAATATAATCCAGATCGTCCTCGGTAAAATGGCCGGAAACAGCGACAACCGTATCCGCAGGACGGTAATAACGATGCATATAGTCGTGCATCGCTTCCGAGTTAATCGTTTGCAGGGTTTCTGCCGTACCCAGAATGGGGCGGCCCAGCGCCGAACCGTCATAGCACTGTTCAAACAGCTTGTCAATGGCGACATCCTCCGGAGAGTCCTCGTACATGTCGATTTCTTCCAGCACAACGCCGCGCTCCAAGTCGATATCCTCCTGCGCAAAACGCGAATGCATGAACATATCCGCCAGGATAGAGATGCCGGTTTTGAGCCGTTTATCCAGCACCTTCATATAATAGCACGTACATTCCTTGTCGGTAAAGGCGTTAGCCTGTCCGCCCAGAGCATCGATAGCGATGGCAATATGCTGAGCAGAGCGCTTTTCCGTGCCTTTGAAGATCATATGCTCAATGAAATGAGAAATACCGTTCAGTGCAGCCGGCTCATACCGACTGCCGTTGCCAACCCAGATGCCGACCGATGCCGTCCGCACGGTATCCAGTTTCTCCGAGATCAGGCGCACCCCGTTGGGAAGAACACGTTTAACATACATACTGGTTGTTTTCCTCTTTCTGTGTCAGTTATAAATAGGGGGTATGATCTTGGTATCATACCCCCTATACGGATCATATTGATTTAATAATACACCCGATTACCGGATTCATCCAGATGATAGCGGTCGCCATCGGAGTCATAATAGTCCCCTGTTGCCGGGTCATAGCGTCCGCCCTCTTCCGCGAGGGAAGCGGGATCAACCGTGCTGTCCGAAGAAGAGGTATCGTCTGTGGTGGCCGGTGCGGTCGGTGGCTCATCGTAATCGACGCCGCCCAACGGCTCGTTAGTCGTATCCGTGCTGGTGGTGCTGGAACCGGAGGAAGACGTAGAAGGAGTCTCGCCGGGAAATACATCGTTATAGATGTATTCATGGATATGGTCAGCGGCCACATCCAAATCATATAGGATGTACTGGCTGGAGGAGCCGTAATAATCCCATTCGCCATCCAACGGGACGCGGGTATGCTCCAGCGTTGGGACGCCATCCTTGACAGCGCCGACAATCAGCGGAGCAATTTCGGTTGGTTTGAGCGAAGTTGTCACATAGGGGACAATCTTTTGCATCAATCCGATTAACTCGCTCGCTCCCATGGACTGCACCTTGGTGAACATGGCTTCCAGAACAATGCTCTGACGTTCTACACGCGCCCAGTCATCACCTGTGCCGCCCTTACGGATACGGCCGTAGCACAGTGCCTGCACACCGTCCAGCGTTTGCAGGCCGGTCTGCTCTACACCGGCAAATTCCTTGCCTTGCTCGATGCCGTAATCGCGGATGACACGGTTTAGTTCAAGAAGTTCCGCGGTGGTTTCTACATTGATCTCTACACCGCCCAGCGCATCGATAATTTCGACCAGCTGCTCAAAATTCACTGCAATATATTCAGTGATGTCTGTGCCGAAATTCTGGTTGATGGTGCGGATGGCAAGACTTGGCCCGCCGAGGAAATAGGCGGCGTTGAGCTTGTCCTCACCATGGTCGTCAATATTGACGAGAGAATCGCGCATCAGGCTGATGAGCTTAATCTTGCCGCGCGTATTGTCCACAGTGACAATCATCATACAGTCCGAATGGCTTTGGGTATCACCCTCGCGGGTGTCCAGACCAAACAGCGCAATATTGGTGATGTTTTCATCCGCCTTAACACCGGCTGCCAGATCCTGCCCAGACAGGAAGCTGTCATAGGTGAAGCCGAAAAATGACCGATAGGCGTACAGGCCAAGGCAGAAGATGATGGACAAAATAACCAGAACAGTCAGTATGCGGACAAGTCTGCGCTGGAAGCGTTTGAGAGACATAAAATCAATCCTGTACGAGCTGCGCGAACGACCGTTCGGTCAGCTGATGCACACGCAGCGTGTTGGTATAGTTGACGTGGCCGACCGGCATACCGGCAGTGATGGTGATGATATCGCCCACGCGCAGATCCACTGCGCTGATGGCAGCCTGCTCGGAAAGGTCATACAGCTCGGTACCCGAGGTGGGACGATTGGGAACCATCACAGGATGAACACCCCAGGACATGCTCAGACGGTGGAAGGTCTTTCCGTTAGGCGTTGCAGCAATGATCGGTGCGCCGGGGCGATAGGTCGATACCGCGCGTGCGGTGGAGCCGGACTCAGTGAACGCAACAATGCACTTTGCGCCCAGATCGGCGGTGGTGGAGCAGGTTGCGTGCGAAATTGCCAGCGTCTTGAGGTCGCCGGCAACATTCATGTTCTGGAATTCCAGACGGGTCGCGCGGCGGCGGTCGTAGTGGATGGTCTTTTCTGCGTTCTCTGCAATCATGCTCATGGTTTTGACGGTCTCAACCGGATACTTGCCGACCGAGGTCTCGCCGGACAGCATGATAGCGCTGGTGCCGTCGTAAACCGCGTTTGCAACGTCGGAAACCTCCGCACGGGTCGGACGCGGGTTCTTGGCCATGCTTTCGAGCATCTGGGTCGCGGTGACAACGCGCTTGCCGCGAGAAATGCAGGTCTTGATGATATTCTTCTGAATTTCCGGCAGCACTTCAAACGGAACCTCTACGCCGAGGTCGCCGCGGGCAACCATAACACCGTTGGCCTCGTCGAGGATTTCCTGAATGTTGTTGACGCCTTCCATATTTTCGATTTTGCAGATGATTTCAACATCTTCCTTGCCGTGTGCCTTGAGGATTGCCTTGATGTCGCGCACGTCCTGAGCGGAACGGGTGAAGGAGGCAGCGATGAAATCAATGCCCTGCTCCAGACCGAACTCGATATCCGCGCGGTCCTTATCGGACACGAACTGCATGTTCAGCTTAATGCCGGGAACGTTGATGGACTTGCGGTTGGAAAGCGGGCCGCCGTTGAGCGCGCGGCAGACAATGTCCGTACCGTTCTTGACTTCGATAACGTCAAAAGCAACCAGACCGTCGTCGATCAGGATGCGTGTACCGGGCTGTACGTCCGCCGGCAGGCCCTCGTAGGTGATGGAGACGATGGTGTTATCGCCTTCGATGTCGCGGGTGGTCAGGGTAAATTCCTGTCCCTCCACAATTTCAATCTTGCCGTCCTTATACGTCTTGGTGCGGATTTCCGGACCCTTGGTATCGAGCATGATGCCGACCGGCATACCCAGTTCTTCACGCGCTGCCTTGACAGCATCCATACGAGCCTTGTGCTCCTCGTGAGAACCATGGCTGAAATTCATGCGGGCGACGTTCATGCCTGCCTTGATCATTTCGGGAAGAACCGCGTCGGTCGCAGGGCCGAGCGTACAAATAATTTTGGTTTTACGCATCGAAACATATTCCTCTCTGTATCATCGCGTGTGTTAGTCTGACATTTTTTTAACAGCACCATTTTAGCAGTTTTCCAGCCGTTTTGCAATCGTTGGGCGCACTGTAACAGGATTTTCATGCTTTTCGACAAAAAAGAGCGCGTGCGCTGCAAACATCTTGTGTTTTATGATATGGTCTTGTATAATAATGAAGTATTCCAGACGGGCGGGGAGATTAAACATGGAAAAAAACATGGAAAAAGCCCGTTTTACTGGAGCAAAGACTGGATAAAAAAGTATCCGGCGGCGCGGCCGCCGCAAAGAAGGAGAAGTGCGCAATGGCAAAGCCGGTTTTGGTGATTATGGCTGCGGGCATGGGCTCGCGTTACGGCGGACTCAAGCAGATTGACCCGGTCGGTCCGAATGGGCAGATCATTCTGGATTATTCAATTTATGACGCACATCGCGCAGGGTTTGAACGGGTTGTGTTTATCATCCGGCCCGAACTGCATGAGGCGTTTGAGCAGGCGATTGGCCGTAAGGCGCGCCGCTTTATGCAGGTGGATTACGCTTATCAGACGCTGGACAAGCTGCCGGAGGGGTTGCATGCGCCTGAGGGACGTGAAAAGCCGCTCGGCACGGCGCATGCTGTCTGGTGTGCCAGTGAGCTGACAGCGGGCGCGCCGATTGCAGTCATCAATGCGGATGATTTTTACGGCGCGGATGCGTTCCGGAAAATGTATGATTTTCTGTCCACTGCGCAGGACGATGAAAAATACCGGTACTGCATGGTCGGCTATCAGGTGGAGAATACCCTGACCGAAAACGGTACGGTATCGCGCGGCGTGTGCACAGCGGATGAAAACGGTCTGTTGACCGGCATTGTCGAGCGCACCGCGATTTCGCGTACACCGGACGGGCGGATTGTCTACGCAGCAGACGGCGACGCGCCGGCAGGAGAAATCCCGGCGGGGACACCGGTTTCGCTCAATCTGTGGGGCTTTACGCCTTCCTTCCTCCCGACGCTGGAGGAGGGACTGCGCCGCTTTTTTGCGGAAAAGCTGCCGCAGAACCCAATGAAGGGCGAGTATTATCTGCCGTTTGCAGTCGATGAACTGATTCAATCGGGACGCGCAACTGCCAAGGTGCTGACCACTACGGCGCGCTGGTTTGGCGTTACCTATCGAGAGGATAAGCCGACCGTCTGTGCTGCCATTGCAGAGATGACCAGACAGGGCGAGTATCCGGCAGACCTGTAAGCGGGAGGAGACCAATGGATTTTTCAACCGAATTTGTCGATTTGCGCAGCCGATTGATGCGGGGATTGGATCCGGCGTTTGTTTCCACGCAGAATGCTGAAATTGCCGGACGTACAGCGGCCCTGTTCAGTCGGTTTGATGTGACCAGCCAGAAAAAGCTGCTGGGGATGATGACGATAGGGACATCCAGTCATGCGCATGAGTACCGTCTGCTGTTTGCTCAGCCTGAACTGAGTACGGCGGCGCTGGCAGACTGGTGGGAGTATGCCAAGCGGGCGGAGCAGGCGCTCGTGCAGCCCAATGCCGCGCACGGTTTTTCCATCGTGTCCTTTATTTTGGCGACGCAGCACGTGGAGCGCGATATGCAGAAAAAAGTGCGTCAGTTGACCGCGGAGCGGCAGTTTGAGAACGGCAAGCATGGCTGGTCCTCCATACACTTTGCGGTTGTTGATTTAGAAGCGCACAAGATATATACAAATCGCATGGGTGCACCATTGAAGAATATTTTGCAGCCTGTTTTGCGAAAAAATACTTGAAATTTCGCATTTATTGTGCTATAGTATCATGTACGCAAATATAGCGTGCCATGTTTTGGCGCGATAACGGAATGAAAAACAGTGGAGGAATCGTAATTATGACTACCGCACAAATTGCACTTTCGATTGTAATGATTGTTGCCAGCCTGTTCCTGATCATTGTGGTTCTGCTGCAGAGCGGCGCACAGCAGGGTCTGGGCGCTGTTTCCGGCGGCGCGGAAACCTTTTTCGGCGCAGGCAAGGCTACGGCAGCAGATAAAGTATTTGCCCGCCTGACCTCGGTTGTGGGCGTGGTGTTCGTCATTGCTGCGCTCGTGCTCAATCTGATTCACTGATATGCAGACGGTGCAGCGCGTGCTGCTGCTCGCGTTTGCGGTGCTGGCAGCGCTGACGGTTTTCCAGCAGATGCGGTATGGCATGATTTGCGGCCGTGTCGAAGGAACGGAGGATAAGCAGGCAGATCCGAAGGCAAAAGCATGCCGGCGGCGCGCAGTGCTCTGCGCAGTCGGGGCTGCGGTCTGTCTTGCGGTCAATATTGTGATTGGAGCCTTGAACCGGTAAGCCCTGTCCTTAGGCTGCGAGAGACAAGTGATTGGTGAAAGTGGTGCGTTGATGAGGGCGCGCCACTTTTTTTGATGCCTGCTAAGGGAGGAGAAAGCAGCTTGCGAGGAGGAAACCTGGCACCGCTTTCTTTTTGCACCGGAATATGGTATAGTAGTATAAACATGTCTGCTGTTTTTTGGACATCTTGCTGAGGGGTTTTGGGGAAATGAGGAATCAGTCGAACGTCTGCCGCGTTCTGGTGGTTGACGGACAGGGCGGCGGTATTGGCAGCCAGTTGGTAAAACTGCTGCGGTCCTGCCTGCCTGAAAATTGCGAATTGATTGGTGTCGGTACCAATGTATTGGCGACCAACGCCATGCTGAAAGCAGGCGCCAACCATGGCGCAACGGGAGAAAACGCCGTTATGTTCAATGCCGCGCGTGCGGATGTGATTTTGGGACCCATCGGCGTTGTGATGGCCAACGGTATTCTGGGTGAGGTTTCACCGCAAATGGCAATTGCCATTTCGGGTGCGGATGCAAAGAAAATATTGATTCCGTCCTCCACCTGCGGGATTTATGTGGCGGGTACCGAGGATTGCCGTCTGGAAGAATACCTGCGCCGTGCGGTACAGGTCGTGATGCAGGTCGTTGCGGAATGAGCGGACAGGATTATGAGGCACTGCTGCGTGCACATCGTGCACGGTATCCGCTGATGGAAGCGCAGGATTGCATCAAGCTGCTCTATCAAAGTGAGTTTGGCCCGATGCATTTGGGCGAAAATAGAGAAATGCTGATGAACAGCATTGCAGAGGAATGGAAAACGGTGCCGGAAGCCGCTTTGCCGGTTGAACCGGAAAGGATTGGCGGCGGTTTGTGTCGGTTTCCGCTTCGTCATGGTGCGTTTTGCCCGGAGGCGGCGCGGCTGCTTGCCGGATTGATGCAGCAAACTATGCTGCATTGCCAAGGGAGTTCGGAGCGTTTGCGGCAGCGGCTGGAGCGGCTGGGCACCGTGCAACCCGATTTGTGCAGGTGGCTGTCTCAAACAGCATGGGATTACACTTCGCCGGTCCAGCATAGCGCACAGTTTCGCGCAGCGTATCAGCCGCATTACCGGCTGCTGCGGCAGGAATATGCCGGATATTTTCCGCTTTTGCTGCGGATTGCACAGGAAATGCGGAAAAAGCGTCCGTTGCTCGTTGCCATTGACGGCTGCTGCGGCAGCGGCAAAACGCAGTTGGCCGCGCTTTTGCAGGCGCTGTTTCCGAGCCGGGTGTTTCATACGGACCATTACTATCTGCCAATTGAAAAACGTGCGATGGACTGGCAACAGCAGCCTGCCGGAAATATGGATTTGGAACGGCTGCGGACAGAGGTCATACAGCCGGCACAGGCAGATGCGACGGTATACCAGCGCGTATTTGACTGCGCGGCGCAGCAGCTGGGGCAACCGCAGGCTGTGGCGCCCGCTCCGCTCAGCATAGTGGAGGGCAGCTATTCTCTGCACCCGATGCTGGCCGATGCCTATGATATGCGTATTTTCCTTACCTGCTCGGAGCAGGAGCAGAAAACGCGGCTGCAAGCGCGGGAGGGTACCTATTATGAGGTGTTCGAGCGCGTTTGGATCCCGATGGAAAAGCTGTATTATACCGAGTGCGATCCGCTTTCGTATCATCCGCTGGTGATAGATACCAGCTCGTTTTTTTTGCGAGTCATCGGACACGCTTTGTATATAAAATGATTTCGCTGTCAAGAAGACAGCTGGATTCCCTCTGGCAACTCCTGAAAAAAGCCATGAAGGCTGCGCAGTTTCAGAAGAAACGGCTCGAAAAGACTTTTAAAGGAGCTTTTTATCATGCGAAAATCCATTCATAACTTGGTTCTGGCTGCACTGTTCCTTGCGCTGGGGCTGATTCTTCCGTTCTTTACCGGACAGATCCCGCAAATTGGGAGCATGCTGCTGCCAATGCATATTCCGGTGCTCATCTGCGGTCTGCTCTGTGGCTGGCAGTATGGCGCAATCATCGGCTTTATCCTGCCGTTGCTGCGCTATGTCCTCTTTGGCATGCCGCCGATTTTCCCAACCGGTGTTGCGATGGCGTTTGAACTGGCAACTTATGGTCTGGTTGTCGGTGCGCTCTATGCGCACTCGCGCTGGAAGTGCATCTTTGCACTTTACCGGTCGCTGCTTATCGCAATGGCGGCAGGCCGCATCGTATGGGGTGTGGCGGAGATTGTGCTGCTGGGCTTGGGCGGTCAGGCATTTACCTGGCAGCTGTTCCTGAGCGGTGCGTTGTTGACTGCGGTTCCCGGCATTGTTCTGCAGCTGGTGTTCATTCCGGCGCTGATGATTGCATTGGATCGCACTGGTTTGGTTCGTTTCTCGAAAAAAACTGCGGCGGATGCAGCGTAATGAGTTGATAGAATAAAATTGATAAAGCAGCAAAGAAAAACGGTGTTTTCATGAAGAAAGCATCGTTTTTTTGCTGTTACGGTAAGCTTGCAGCAGGATAGCGACCCGGTATTCCACAACACTTATGCTGTGAAAATGACTATCTATCGACAAATAGTGGAAATACCTATTCGTTTTTCTTATCCTATCACTATACTTAAAGCGGGAGGTGGGAAAATGCAAGTTGAAATCAATATTGACAATAGCTGCAAGGAAACCAAAGTCATTGTAGTTACCGACAAGAGAACCGATGCAATAAACACACTTGTAAAAAAACTCGCCGAGGATACCACGCAGTTTCTTGTAGGGTTTCAAGGAGATATCATTGTATGGAGCAGTAAGCCACCAAACAACCGGAAAATCCAGATGAGCCGGTCAAGGGGAATATCCGCTCTCGAAAAATCCATGAAGGCAGCGGTACCTTTGTGCGGAAAAGGAAAAAGCGTGCCGCAGAGCGACACGCTTTTCCGCAAAAAAGAAAAGAAGAAAAGAAGAAAAGAAGATAGGCAAGTAAGAGACAAGAGATAAGAGTAACGCTGTTTTCAGACCAAGGTCAGGGGAGTGGTCACAGCGCATCTACATTGATAGAGGAAACGTGCGGGATTGTGGACAGCTGCAACAGCAGATCCGAGGTTGATACATCGCGCTGATGTATGCCGAGATATAATTCAAACCGCACGCGGGAGTGTTCTCCATCGACATCCCGGCTGGAAAAGTTGCTGATATTAGCCTCCTGCAAATCCAGTGTCTTGCAGATGGTATGAAAACAATCCCCCTGCTGGCTGCAAAGGAAAGAAATCTCGAAGCGCGGGAATTTGAACAGCCGCAGGGCTAGCATGGCAATCGCAAAGCCGCAGAGCGAAATGATATATTGTCCTGCGCCGACAGCCAAGCCGAGACAGGCGGAAACCCAGAGCGTGGCAGCAGTGGTCAATCCGCGCACCGAGCGGCCCTCTTTCATAATGGTACCGGCGCCGAGGAAGCCGATGCCGGAGATGACCTGCGCACCCAGTCGGGCGGGGTCGGAATTGGCAGTGCCGACGAACTCTCCTACGGTCTGGCTGCCTAACAGCATAATAACGGCTGCGCCGATGGTCACCAGCATGTGTGTGCGCACACCGGCAGGATGATGGCTGCGGGCACGTTCCCAGCCAATGCCGCCGCCGATGCAGATTGCCAGCAGCAGCCGCAGAGTGGTATTTCCAAGCAGGATAAGGTGCTCCATGCTGTTTACCCCCTTTGACGGATAAAGAGCGGGTTGGTAAAGGCAAGATGTTGACCGGTACGACCGTAGTATGTGCCGATTAAATCGGCACGCAGCCAGCCCGGTGCGGCTGACAGATGCAGATGCTGGTGCGTCTGTGCCGGACAAACGGCTAATATTCGGCCGTTTTGTACCAGGCGCAGCTCTTGCAGCTGCACTTGGCTGCGGTCCCAGTCGTTGGGCAGGGTGTCCGGGTCGATGGTCAACTCGATTTCAAGCGGTCCAGCTTCCACTTCGTCGCCAATCTCCCAGTTGACGCCTTGCGCATCCGTGCCGCGCATAGTCAGCAGCGGTCCGGCTGCCAGACAGACGTGACCGGCGCGAATCGCGTTCAAAATCGTGTCCTGCGTCAGTGCACCGTCCACCCCAACATAGGTGTGCGCGTAGGCAAAGGTATCCTCGCGGTGCCAGTCGCGGCCGCTCGTTGCCGTGATGCGGCAGCCGCGGTCCAGCAGCTGCTCCCACAGCGCAAACGCACGCAGGCTCTGGATTTTGCGCGGCGCATCGTCGCGCGACCAAACCTCAAGATAGTCGACTGCCGTCCAGTCCGCCACCTGAAATTCCCAGTGATAGCCGGTGTTTACCGGATTGGACAGCGCAAAGGGATGCGCGATGCCCACGATGCCGCCATTCTGATGGATGGAGGCGATTGCACGGTCGATTTCGGACGGCTGCACGCCGCGCCAGTCGGTATAGCCTTGCTCGCCCAGTACCAGCATATGGCCGAAATACGTCGTCCATTCGATACCTGCCACGCCGGTCAATCCTTCGCGCTCAAGTGCGGGATAGAATTCGCGCAGACCGGAAGCGGTGTTGTGGTCGGTCAGTGCCACGGCGGCAAAGCCGCGCGCATGGGCGGCCTCGACCAGACCGGATACGGTGAAATCACCGTCGCTGTGCTCTGTGTGGGTATGCAGTTCAACCGGATACCACTTCATCGGGCAGCCTCCCTTCGATGCGCAGTGTGCCGCGGCACACCGGTGAAATAACTTCGTGCAGATGCAGCATACCGGCCCATGGTCCCTCCAGCCGAGACGGGGGATTAAAGCCGCGCGAGGCGGTTTCGGTGGTCAGAATGTGCTCCTGTTCGGTCGCCCAGCGGTGAGCGTTGCCGATGTATGTTCCGTCTTTGTCCAATGAGATCGTGATCAGGTTTTTGACCGGGAGAAACTGCTCTGCCCGCATGGGCTGCAATTCGTGGGGATAACAGTCGTAGTAGCGTGTGAGCGCTTTCTCCACCTCCGGACGGCAGATTTCCTCCGAGGTTTCCCGGCCGGGGGAAAAGGTGAAGTACAGGCGCACTTCTGTTGCTCCGTCCGGACAGGTGAAGGAAAACGGTACGTCGTGCTGTGCGTCCTGCGGCGTCCAGCAGTAGTCCTGCTCAAAAAGTACCATGGGTCAGACCTCCTTTGCGTAATATGGGATACAGTGTGTTGGTTCTTGTGCAACACAGCATAGTGCACAGGGCGGCTTGCCGTCTTGCAGCCCGAAGGATAATGCCAGACGACCGGTTGTATAGACCTGTGCCGGACGGCCGCGCTCGGTGAGATATTGTTCCGCCCGTGCCTGTACTTCGTCACAGGCGCTGCAGAAGGTGCGTGCTTCGTCTGCACACATCAGGAATACCTGTGGGTCACAGGCTTCGACCAGACTTTGCGGCATGCCGTCGCGTTGGCCGTGGTGGGTTAGCTTGAGCACCTGTGCATGCGGGAAATCCGGCGCGGCACAGCGCGCGTCCCAGCCGCTGCACAAATCGCCCGTCAGCATGACGCGCCAATCACCGTATTGCAGACTGCAAGCCAGACTGCAAGTGTTTTCCGCCTTGTCAAACGCGCGCATCGCATCCCGCTGCGCGGCGGGATCGGACAACTGGCAGAAGGTCTCGTATTCCGTGCGTCGTTCGGCGGCTCGTTGCTCGTCCATGCCGAACAGACGTATGCTGCAGCCCGGCCACAGCGGCTCATAATCGGCGGTAGCCGTGCGCTCACGCACTTGAATGCTGCGGTTGGCAAGAATCTGACGCAGCGTTTCAAAATGCTGTAAGCCGGTGGTAAACAGGCGCAGACTCAGGTCGTCGGGACACTCGGGCAGGGCGGCGGAAATCGCACGCTCTGCGCTGGTTGTCGGCCAGCAGTTGATCCAGAACTCCCGGACAGGGAATTGTTCGGACGACTCCACCAAACCGCTCAAATGGTCGTTGTGCAAATGGGTGCAAAGCATGCAGTCGATTTGTGTTACGCCCTTTTGATGCAGAAAATCCGCCAGACGGATGGTGCCGGGCTGGTCATAGGTCTCGTCGCTGCTGCCCGGGCCGCCGTCGATGACCAGACAGTGTGTGCCATCCAGCAGGACGATTGCTTCGCCGTAGCCGACATTTAGAAAGTACAGTTCCATCAAGGATCCTCCGTGGAAAAACGGACACATGGGCGGTTCGGTTGCCGAACCCCCCATGTGATAGCTTGCTTAACGGACCGATGCCGTTTTTTCCTGATTGCGTTCCGCCATGACCAGTGCTACGCGCTCTTCCTCAGTGTGGGTAGAGGGAGGAGTCAGCAGGCTGACCACGATGCAGAAAATAAAGGTTACGATGGTTACCGGAAGCGCCGGGCCTTTAAAGGTCTCAGTGATCCAAGCGTTGAACGGCTGGTAAACCAGATAAATAACGCCGAATACAATGCCGCTGGCCATGGTGGCGACGCCGCCCTGCCAGGTTGCACGTTTCCAGAAGCGGCCAACCAGCAGCGCTACTGCCATACCGGGCGTGAACGAGCCGATAACATTGTTGATGTAGCTCATGATGTCGTTTGCGAAGATGGTCATGCCAAACGCGCCAACCAGCATGATAACCAGAATGATACGGGAGTACTTCGGGATATCCTCATCCGCAACAGGCTTTTTGAAAATGAGCGCATAAACATCAGTCAGGAAGGTAGTAACGCCTGCGATGGCGTCCGAGTCCGCCGAGGACATGATGGCGGACAGGCCGGCAATCAGGCATACGAGGCCGATGGCAGGCGGGAATACGGTCGTTGCCATGTAAGCGAAGGTAAAGTCCGGGTTTGCCAGTACGCTTTCTGCACCGGTATTGGTTGCAATGGTGAAGCCGGACATGCCGACGATTGCCGGCAGAATCGAGAAGCAGCCAACGACTGCCGCTGCGATCAGAATGGCCTTGCGAGCGGTCTTGGGGGATTTTGCGGTGTAGACGCGCATGTGAGCGGTCGGGCCGGCCATTGCGCCGTAGTAGGAAGCAAGAGCAACTGCCAGTACGCCGAGCACACCCTTGGAGCCAAGGCCGAATGCAGTCATGGCGCCCGGATTGCCGGCTGCTTCATAGGTTGCGCGAATGGTTTCATAGCCGCCCGCCGCAGGGATGGCCAGAATAGCAATCAGAACGAAGCCGCCGAACAAAAGCACTGCCTGAATGGCGTCGGTCCAGACAACCGCCATGTAGCCACCGACGAATACATATACGCCAAAGGCAAGCACGGTGATGATCTTGGCGGGGATCATGTCCATACCGATGAGGTAAGCCAGATAGTTGGCACCGCCATTGATGGCACTGCCAACCCAAACGATCGAAACGATAAAGATGACGACCGACATGAACTTGCGCATGTACGGGCTGCCGTCATAGTAGAACTGCAGCTCTTCGCAGAGCGTGCGGAATTTGTGCTTACGCACGTGGGAGAAGCAGAATGCAACCGTAACCAGACCGATTGCATTGGCCAGCGGATAAACCGCGCCGAGCCAGCCGTCACGGAAACCGTTTGCCGTTGCACCGACCGAGGTGCCTGTTCCCACTGCTGTCGCAGCCGCAGTGCAGATCAGCAGCAGCAGGCCGACGTTTCGGCCGCCCATCAAATAGTCTTCTCCTTGTGTGGTCCCCTTTTTGCTTGTCAGATAGGCAATCAGTATCATCAGCGCGATGTATACGAAAAAGCCTATGACGAAAAGTATCGCATATTGTCCTGATACCATATGATTTCTCCTTTCAACCCCTTGATAAGTGGTATAGACCACCTATGTACTTTTTTATATCATATACATGAAAAGTTGTAAAGACCTCTTGTAGAATTTTGTCAAATTGACGTTTTTTGGATGGTGGAATTGGGTAATATGACCAGATAGGTTCTGGTATTAACAAGAGAGAGGTTGCACTTTCGACAAAACTATATATAATAGTACATATCAAAATGGCGGCACGGTCTTGACCGGACGTGCGCGCGACAGGAGGAGGAACCACATATGCAGCAAAAATCTTCTGCCTTACGCGCAAAAGAGGCCTTTTTAGACTTGTATCAGGCGGGTGAGTTTGCGCCCGGCAGTAAGCTCCCGTCCGAAGTGCATATGGCGGAGCGGCTGGGGGTCAGCCGGGAAACATGGCGTAAGGCGCTGAGCCTGCTGCGCAGCGACGGCTTGCTGGTATCTAAGCATGGTTCGGGCACTTATCTGCTGGAGCAGCCCCGCCGGATTGCCAACGATCTGTCCCAGCTGCAGAGCATGAGCAAAATGATTGCGGCGGCAGGGATTCGCGAAGAGGAGTCCCATGTGGAGTGTTCGGTGGGCTGTGTGCCTGCGGATGTCAGTCATTTTTTTGAAGCGCCGGAGGAAGAGGAATTTTTTATCCTGCGCCGGATTCGTCACGCGGATTGCGGTATCATTTCGGCCAGCTTGAGCTATCTGCCGCGCAAGTATGCACCGGAACTGCAGGAGCATATACCGGCTTCGCTGTTCTCCTATTTGGAGCAGACGCATGGTATTCGAATCAGTCGTGCGTTGACCGAGTTGTTCATCCCGCCGCAGGATGACCCGCTGCGGGATGCACTGCAGCTTCCGGAAGGCTGCGATGCTTTTGGATTCCGCCAGTATCATTACGACTCGCGCGGGAATCCCCTGCTGTACTCGCTCGATTATCTGCGCAGTGATTTGTTCCACTTTACCATCATGCGGATTCGGCCGTGATAGGCCAGGACCTCAGGAGGGATGGGCGCAGAAGCGGGGTAAAAAAACAGCCGCCGCGCGGTCGGAAACGACTGCGCGGCGGCATTTTTCGTATGAGAAATCTGTTTTTATTGAAGTTGTTGTTCCAGCAAAGGCCGCACACCCTCCCACTCGCTCTGATGCAGACAGCACAGACTTCCGTGCGGGATGGTTCGGGTACTGCCATCCATGCGGCGGGCAGGCAGGTCGTGTGGTACGTCATGTGCGTCGGCAAAATCGGACAGCGCGACGAAAACCATATCCGCGACTTCGCAGCCGGGGGAAAAAGGGGGAATTCCGTCCATGCGAGTGAGAAAAGCAAAGGCAAGTTCGTCATCAAAGCCGCCGCCCTCGCCCCGTGAATACTGTTGGCGGTAGCTGCCTGCCGGAAGGATATCTTCCGGGCGCAGGATAAGCCCGCTTTCCTCCTGCGCTTCGCGCAGCATGGCGGTTTCCGACGTTTCGCCGGGGTCGATATGTCCGGTGGCGGACAAATCGAAACCGCCGGGGTAGAGCGGACGATCAAACTGACGCTGTTGCAGCCACAAGCCGGGGATGCCGTCGCGTATGCCGATGGTCCAAAGGTGGCAGACATGGTGATATAGCCCTTGCGCATGCACGACTGCGCGCGGCCGTTCGCCGCAGGCTCGTCCGTCTGCATCGTAAACGGTCAACAGTTCGCCGCTGTTTTGCGCTGCAATCAGCGCCTGCTTTTGTGCGCGGGGGAGCCGTTTAATTTCCGCCTCGCGCCGCATCGCCTCGCTTTGCGTGGCGAAAATTTCACTGTACACCAGTGTGACCGGACCGCGACCGCGGGTATACTTGGCGCCCTTGCCGCTGTTGTGCGCTGCCAAACGGGCAGTCAGGTCGTTGGTCCAGCCGCAGTACAGCGTATCGTCCACGCAGCGCAGAATATAGGTGTAATTGCTCATTGGTGTGAGCGGATATCCCGCTGGGCGACGACCTTGCAGCCTTTGCTGCGAATCAGGGCGCGTACCTTGTCGTGGCTTTTTTCGCTGCTGCCGCTGGCCGAAACAAGAAGCACTTCTACCTCCTTGCCGGAGGGCAGCAGGTTGACCATGGTGTTGAACGGCGGGGCGGGGAAGCCGGCCCAGACCGGCGCCATCAGGACAATTCGCTCGTAGGCGGACAGGTCGGGCGCTTGCTGCAGCGGTACGCTTTTCTGCCGAATGGCAGCGGGACAGCCGCGAGTAAATGCGGTCAGCGGATTATATTTTTTAATAGGTACGGCTTCCAGCAGGTCGGCGCCGCGCGCGTTGGCTTCCGCGCGGGCAAAGGACCGTGTTGCGCCGCTTTGTGAGAAATAAACAACAGCGGTTTTCATGCGATGCACTCTCCTTACTGCCATTGGGTAATGATAAGAACTATTCTTAGTATACCACCAAAGAGAAAGCAGCGGATGTATAATCCGCTGCTTTTTTGTCTGTTATTCTGCGCTTTCCGGACTTTGCTTTGCGGCGTCGCGGGCGGCTTTTCGCTTTTTATACAGACGACTGCCGATAAAGTAGCCAATTGCAGCGCATACGACAGCGCAGATGTTGGCGTTCGGCGGCGTGTAGCCTGCCATGCCGATAATGCCGGAGACAAGGTAGCCGACCGCCACACCGAATGCGGTATAGTGGAAACACACGCGCGGCATGCCGAAAATCCGCACATCGGCGGGGTCGATATCCTCTTCTTCGACCGGTTCTTCTTCGGCGCCGTCGGTGGTCGTTTCGACAATTGTATCGCTGTCAGCTTCCGCAGACAGGATGGATTCTTCCGTTTCCGGTGCTTCCGGAGCGGTTTGCACCGATTCGGTCTGTTCTTCAGCAAGCGGATTCTGGTTTTCGCTCATAAGGGGCACATCCTCTCGTTGGGGAGGGGTTTTACTGGACGGTGCTCTGCGTCGGGATGATGATGGCGGCAAGGATATAGGCTAAAAAGCCGGTTCCGCCAAAACAGCAGAGAAAAGCCCAGGCAAGGCGAATAAGCGTCGAGTCGAGACCGAAATATTCGGCAATGCCCGCGCATACGCCGCACAGCATGCGGTCGGATTCACTGCGGTACAGTTTCTTGCCATTCATAGTAAAAACTCCTTTTCTTCTATCATACGTTGTTTTTGGGGGTTCGTCAAGGGGAAGGCGGATAAAGCAAACGATTAAGCTAAAATCCTATGGGCGCCCGGCCGGTATCTTCCAAAAGCAGATCGAGCGTGCCGCTGCCGACCTGCGCGCGCAGCAGCGGACAGGCGTTGCTGCTTCCTTTTTGCGAGGCATGGTGAACGTCGGAGGCGTTTCCGGAAATGGCGTGCCCGTTGAGCAGGATTGCACCGCTGTCCGAATCGAGCTGGTAGCTGAGCGCAGACGAATCCGGGTATTCACCGACAAGGGTCGCGGTCATGCTGCCATCGCCGAGCGAGATATCCAGTGTGCCGCTGGTGCTCATTTGTCCGATTTTGAGTTGCTCTGCGTATAGTTTGCCGTTTTGCACGGTGATATTGTATTTGTCACTGGAGAGTTTTTCTGCGTTCAGCGTGCCGTCTGCAATATGGATTTCCAGGTTGTCGGCGGCCAATGGTCCGGAGCCGGTGATATCGACGGTTTGATCCCCGACGTTCAGAAAAATGTTGGAATACGATATCGTATACGGTACATTGATGACGCATTGCTCCGACCCACTGGGCGTGAGACACAGCGACCAGGTGGTGCCGTCGAGCGTGCTGCTGGTGATGTCTGCGCCGGACACATTAAAGCTCGCCGTGTCGCTGACAATGTTGATTGTGCCGTTGTTATCCGAGAAGCCGGAAAAGTCAAAGTTCAGCGAAGAGATGACATCCATGCTGCGGGGGATATCAATGCCGCTGGCAATCGTTTCATGCCGCGTGTCCAGCCAGTCATCTACCCAGTCGGTGTCAAAGTTGTCCAGCGCCCCATCGACCGCCTGATCAACGGTATCATCAATCCAGTCGTCCAGATGGTCGTCAAACCAGCCGGAGTGCCAGCCATGTTCATCCACCCACGAATGATAATGCCACTGGTTTTTCATGCCATACGCAATATCGCGGATGCTTTCGCTGACCGGATGCAGTGCGCCATTATAATAGGAACCGTACAGCTGCCCGCCGGCGGCCCAGCCGCCCAGCATCAGGCAACCGCCTATAGTCAGAATGGTACAGCAGGCGAGAATGAGTTTTTTCATTTCGTTTCACCTCCGTTTTTGTGTGTGCGGCCGCGCCACTTGTCAATCGGCCAGCGAAGCAAGGCCACGAGAGCGCGAAACAGCGGTGGTACAAACAAAATACACAGCTTGATTATCAAAAGCGACAGCAGAACGCCCAGTGCGAACAGCGCAAGGCCACAGCCGAGGGTCATCACCGCGCTGGCTGGCATGCTCCACAGGACAAAGGAGATGCCGCACAGGATAACACCCGCCGCCAGCAGGCAGAGCGGAACGACTACGACAAACACCAGCGCCACCAGCACGATGGACAGCAGAATGCCGAACAGGGTGGCAATGAGACCGATTAACACGCCTGCGAGCGGGATACCGACCGGGATAGCCAGCAGCACCAGCACAAGCAGCAGCCATGGATTGATGCCGTGCCAGCGGCGCTTTTTCTGCTGCGGTGCTGTATTGTCCGATGTGGACTGCACGGGTGTCACTTCCCGATAATCCGCAAGGATTTGTCCGGCTACTTTTTCCGGTGCGCCCAGATCGGCAATCACTTTTTCTTCGTTTTCCGGTCCTGCGTCGTCAAAATATTCCTCATAATAGCGCAGGGCGCTGGCGCGTTCCTCCTCGGGCAGGACGGAAAGCGCACGCCGAAGCGCCGCCATATACTCAGTTCTGTTCATTGGCTAACCCCTCCAAAAAAGATCGCGTCGATGCCGTTTCGGTAATTTTGCCAGTCGATACGGTGCTGCCGGAGCTGGGCGCGGCCGTGTTCGGTAATTTTGTAATACCGTCGGTTGCGTCCGGCAAAGGCCTCGTCGTAGGTTGTCAGGCAGCCGTCCTTTTGCAGGCGGCGAAGTACCGGATACAGTGTCGATTCGGAAATTTCCAACACTTTTTGTACATCCTGTGTGATGCGGTAGCCATAGGTGCTCTCCCGCTCGACCACTGCAAGCACGATCCCGTCGAGCAGGGAGGAGGCGATCGGGTATGACATGGAATACCACCTCTCTTTTTGTGTTTGCAATAATATTATATGATATATAATATAGTCCGTCAACTGGTATTTCAAAAAAATAGTGTGAAGGAATTGTAAATTTTGTAGAAATGGTGCGCGGAAAAGCGCGGTTCTGCATTGTATTTGCGTGTCAAATAGCGTATAATGTTATCTGTATAAGTAGAAGGCAATAACAAGAAGGGGCGAAACAGGAAAATGAAACTGGCTGTATTATTTGGCGGCATTTCCAGTGAGCACGATATTTCGTGCCTGTCCGCTGCGTCCATTCTGCGCAATTTGGACAAAAACAAATATGAGATCTACGCGGTCGGCATCACGCAGGAGGGCAAGTGGTTTTACTGCCCGACCTGTGATCCCGACCGCATTGAAAACGGTTCGTGGGAACGCATGGCGGATAAGGTGCCGGCGGTCCTTTCGCCGGACCGCGGCGTACATGGCCTGATGCTGCTGCATGAGGACAAGGCGGAGACGGTACGTCTGGACTGCGTGTTCCCAGTGCTGCACGGTGTCGGCGGCGAGGACGGCACGATGCAGGGCCTGCTGGAGCTGGCGGGTATCCCGTATGTGGGCTGCGGCGTGGCGGCAAGCGCCAATTCGATGGATAAATCCATCACTAAGGCAATCGTGGAGACAGCCGGCGTGCGGCAGGCAAGATATTTCCTTGCACTGCGGCAGGATTTTGAGCGCGGCGCGGAAGGCGTGGTTCGTGCGGCGGCTGAGGCGCTCGGTTCGTTCCCGGTGTTTGTCAAGCCCTGTTCGCAGGGTTCGTCGGTCGGCGTTGCCAAGGCGGGCGATATGCTTGAGCTTGCCGCGGGGCTGACCGAGGCGTTCAAGCTGGACAGCAAGGTGCTGGTCGAGGAGTTTATCGATGGGCATGAGGTTGAATGCGCGGTGCTGGGCAATCAGTGTCCGGTGGCCTCTACCGTGGGCGAGATTGCGCCGACACAGGCGTTTTATACATTTGACGCCAAGTATAAGGATGAAAGCTCCAAACTGTACATCCCGGCCCATATTACCGAGACGCAGCTGGAAACCGTGCGGCAGAATGCGCTGCGCGTGTATGCTGCGCTCGGCTGCCGTGGCCTGTCCCGCGTGGACTTCTTTGTCACCCATGAGGATGGCGAGGTCGTGTTCAATGAGCTGAACTCCATTCCGGGCTTTACCTCTATCAGCATGTATCCCAAGCTGTTTGACTACGAGGGATTGCATTATCCTGCTCTGCTGGACCGTCTGATTGAGCTGGCGCTGGAGGAGCATCATGGATAATCGCGCGATTGGCGTGTTTGATTCCGGTCTGGGCGGTCTGACGGCGGTGCGGCGTCTGCACGCGTTGATGCCGCAGGAGAACATCATCTATTTTGGCGATACCGGACGCGTGCCTTATGGTACGCGCGGACGGGATACTATCATTAAATATGCGCGTCAGGACGTTGCGTTTCTGCGGCAATTTGACCTGAAAGCCATTATCATTGCATGCAACACGGTGTCGTCGGTTGCGCTCGACCTGCTCGACCGGGAAAATGACATTCCGATTATCGGTACGGTCGAGCCTGCCTGCCGCCGTGCGATGACAATGACGCAAAACGGCAAGGTCGGTGTAATCGGTACGGCAGCGACCGTGCGGTCGGGCGCGTATGAGCGCTATCTGCACCATGCGGATGGCAGCCTGACGCTGTATACACAGCCCTGTCCGCTGTTTGTGCCGCTGGTCGAGAACGGCCGCGTGCAGCGCGGTGACGTGGTGATTGAAACGGTCGTGGCGGAGTATCTCGCGCCGCTCAAAGAGGCGGGCGTGGACACATTGATTTTGGGCTGCACGCACTATCCGCTGCTCGAGGACGTAATCGGGGACTTTATGGGACCCGATGTGACGCTCATCGACTCGGGTGCGGAGGCGGCAAACCTCGCCTCGACGCAGTTTGACCCCGCCGGGGGACCGGGTGAGACAAGGTATTTTGTTTCGGACG
Source organism: Agathobaculum sp. Marseille-P7918 (assembly GCF_964248325.1). NCBI lineage: Bacteria > Bacillati > Bacillota > Clostridia > Eubacteriales > Butyricicoccaceae > Agathobaculum > Agathobaculum sp. Marseille-P7918. The sequence continues at coordinate 74,755 of NZ_CAXTXI010000010.1, forward strand.
ACCCGGACGGGTTTGACCAGCTTGCGGGCCTGTTTTTGCAGGAGCAGATTGAAGTGGGCGCGGGTCTGGTTGATATTTCAAGCTATTGATAAAGGCATGGACGGAGAACGAGCAATGAAAAAGGACGTTTGGCTTTCGATTTCCTCCAAACAGCAGTTTGCCGACTGCGACGAGGAGCGGATCAACTTGGTAACCGCCGCAACGCTGTATGAGCGCGGCGGCAAATATTATATCGCCTATGAGGAGAGCGAGCTGACCGGGCTGGAAGGCACCAAGACCACGGTCAAGCTGGATGGCAAAACGGTCGCGCTTATCCGCACGGGCGCCTACCCTTCGCACATGCTGTTTGCTGAGGATGAGCGGCATGTTGGTTTGTATCAGACGCCGATCGGCGCGGAAATGACGGTTTCCACCCACACCTCGCGTGTGCGCAATACCGTGGGGGAAAACGGCGGCGAGCTGGTGATTGATTATACGGTGGAAGTGGATCATTCGCTGATGGGCGAGCACCATTTTGAAATGGTGGTATCCACGCAGCCGGCACAGGTTTGAGAAAAATAAACGGAGAGTGAACAGATGAACGCATATGAATTTGCGCGCGCCGAAGCAACCCGCGTGGTTGAGGCGGCTTATCATAAAGCGGTGGCGGCGGGTGTGCTGCCCGAGGGCGATATTCCGCCCGTTGCGGTTGAGACGCCGAAGGACGCTTCCAACGGCGACTGGGCATCCACCTTTGCCATGCAGTGTGCCAAGCCGCTGCGCATGGCGCCCCGCAAGATTGCGGAGGCAATCGTGGACAACCTTGATTTGTCGGACAGCTGCTTCGACACGGTGGACATCGCAGGTCCCGGTTTTATGAATTTTACGCTGGGGCAGAGCTGGTATGAAAAAGCGGTGCGCGGTGTGTTTGAAATGGGCGATAAGTACGGCCGCAGCCAGACCAAAACGCCGGAGAAGGTGATGGTCGAGTTCGTGTCCGCCAACCCCACCGGCCCGATGCATATGGGCAACGCGCGCGGCGGCGTGCTGGGCGACTGTCTTGCATCCGTGCTGGACTGGTCGGGCAACGACGTAACGCGCGAGTTCTATATCAATGACGCGGGCAATCAGGTCGATAAGTTTGCTCACTCGGTCGAGGGTCGCTATATTCAGGAAATTCGTGGCGAGGACGCCATCGAGTTCGACCCTTCGTGGTATCAGGGCGATGATATCAAAGCGCTGGCGCACGACCTTGTCGAGCAGTACGGCGACAGCCTGATGGACAAAACGCCGGAAGAGCGTTTTGCCATCATCGAGGGCTACGGCCTGCCGACCAACATTGCGCGCATGGAGCGCGATCTGAAGCGCTATAAAATCAATTACGACGTCTGGTTCCGCGAGAGTGAGCTGCACGAGAGCGGCTACGTCAAGGAAACCATGGACCTTTTAACCGAAAAAGGCGCGACCTACGAAACCGAGGACGGCGCACTTTGGCTGCGTTCGACGGATTTCGGCTGCGATAAGGACGACGTGCTGCGTCGTGCCAATGGTTTTTACACCTATTTTGCGGCGGATATCGCCTATCACCGCAACAAGTTTGAAAAGCGCGGCTTTGACCGCGTCATCAATATCTGGGGTGCGGACCATCACGGCCATGTCAAGCGTTTGCAGTGCGCGCTTGACGCGCTGGGTCTGGACGGCTCGCACCGTCTGGAAATCGTGCTGATGCAGCTGGTGCGCATGATGCAGGGCGGCGAAGTCGTCCGTATGTCTAAGCGCACGGGCAAGAGCCTGACCTTAACCGACCTGCTCGACGAGATTCCGGTCGACGCGGCGCGTTTCTTCTTCAATTCCCGCGCGGCGGAGACGCAGATGGAGTTTGACCTCGACCTTGCGGTCAAGCAGGATTCGGACAACCCGCTTTATTATGTGCAGTATGCGCATGCGCGTATCTGCTCGGTTATCAAGAACTGTACCGAGGACGGCGTGGCCATGCCGGATACGGCAAGCGTCGATCTCTCTGTGCTGACCGGCGCGGATGAGCGTCAGCTCGTCAAGACGATTGCGCAGTTCCCGGAGGAAATCGTGCAGGCGGCGGTCAGCCGCGATCCGTCGCGGCTGAATAAGTATGCCGTGGCGCTGGCGCAGCAGTTCCATCATTTCTATAACGCCTGCCGCATCAAGTGCGACGACGAAAAGCTGTGTGCAGCACGTTTGACACTGTGCCTTGCCGCCCGTCAGACCATTGCCAACGCACTGGGACTTATCGGTGTGGACGCACCGGAGAGCATGTAATATAAAGATATGGAACGGTGTTTTGCCCTCTGACAAGGGAGAGAATCAATGAAAAAAATTGCAAAAAGGCTGGCGGCGCTGGCGTTGTCGGCAACACTGATTGTACCGGCTGGCGCAATCACCCAGGATGGACAGAGCGAAACATGGTTTGACGGCGTTTGGTCGCTCATTGACAGTTTCGGTTTGAAAGCGGAAGATAACCCGTATGTGCTGCAAAACTATATCAATAAGTACTTGCAGGAGCATCCGGAGGAGATGTATAACGTTATCAACGATATTCTGTCGCTGCTCGATACGCACTCCATGTATCTGTCAAGCGAGGAATATTCGCAGGGCTTTTCTACGCTGGAGGGCTTTGTTGGTATTGGCGTGGGAATTCAGCAAGGCTCCGGCGGCGTGCTGATCAGCGAAGTGATGCGCTACTCCGCAGCGGAAGAGGCAGGTCTGCAGATCGGGGACCTCATCATTGCGGTGGACGGTAAGGATGCCACGCAAATGACCAATACCGAGGTGGCTGAGCTGTTGCGCGGAAAAGAAGGCAGCAGTGTGAATGTGACGGTGCGCCGTCAGGGTCGTGAACTGACTGTCACCTGTGTGCGGCGGCAGGTCAATCAGGTTTATGTATCCAGTCAAACCATGGCTGACGGTGTAGAATACATCAAGATCAGCGCAATAGGGTCGCAGAACGATTGGGATGCCTTTTCGGAAATATGGGAAGGACTGGATGAAAAAAATACGCGCGCGGTCATTTTGGACCTGCGCGGCAATGGCGGCGGCGTAATCGATATTGCGCTGAAAATGGCAGATGCCATGACGCAGAATGCAAATGTGTATCTGGCCGGTGTGCACTGGCGTGAGGATATGGGCGGTCTGGAGGAGCATTATTCCACTGGCGGCGGTCTGCCGCTGAACAAAATTGTTGTGTTGGTGGACGGCGGTACAGCTTCGGCAGCGGAACTGCTGGCAGGTAGTCTGCAGGACACCGGCGCAGCAACGCTGGTGGGCGAAACGACCTACGGCAAGGGTCAGGGACAGTATCATCTCGATTTAATCAATGGCGACAAGCTGGTGATCACTACGCTTGAACTGGAATTGCCGAAACAGGGCTGCTGGGAGGGCGTCGGCCTGACGCCGGACATCCAGATTGAAAACCGCACGGTGACAGTGAATGCTGAGAGGCTGACGCCGCTCGATACGACGGAAAATCTGCGCTTCGGTACGCAGTCGGACAATGTTTACGCTATGACCGAGCGGCTGGCTCTGCTGGGCCTGCTGGACGAGGCCACGAGCACGTTTGACGGTAAAGTGGCCAGTGCAGTGCAGTCCTTCCTTGCAAGCTACGATATGGAACCGGAACTGTATGCTTCGTCCCAAACGCTTCAGGCGCTGGATGCGGCGATGCAGGCGCTGGACGGACAGACCTACGAACTGGATGAACAGCTGCTCACCGCGTTGGAAATGTGCAAGCTGGCGGCAGCGGAGCCGCAGCAATATACCGCGCTGCCGGATGGCAGTTGGAAGAAAAACTAACTGGACGGTATTCTTCTTGGGAGGAAAACAACATTGGATATTCCTTTATGCCCGATGGAACATAAACCGCAGATTCTGCTGACCGATCCGGCGGCTTTGCCGCTCTGCCGGCAGCAGCCGGAGCGCTTTGCGGGTGCGATTGCACCGGACGGAGAAACCTGTGCAGTATGGGCGCAAAGTCTTGCGCCCATGCCGGTCGGGTTGATGCTGGATTGTCCGCCTGTTCCGGATGCGGAAGAATGCGGACGGCCGGTCACTATGGTGTACATGAAGCAGTGCAAGCAGGCTTTTCGTCCGCTGCTGCATGATGACGCGGCGTTTTACTGTCTGCGCGGCGCACAAACCTTTGCGGCGCTGCGCGCGGCAGTGCTGGCGCTGGGGGATTTGTGCGGACGCACGGTGATTGCGGAGCTGCTGGTAGATGATGACGAAGGCCGCCTGTCCGACGGTACGGATATACGTGCGGCCGTGGGCGTATTGCAGCGCATCGGAGTGACAACGGTCATTCTGACCGCGCATGATCCGCAGTCGATCACGGAGGCGCTCGATATGACGGCGCCGTATGCCCGTCTGTCGCTCGGTGTATGTGTGCATTCCGCGTGGCTGCGCGCGCAGACCACGCTGTATAATACGGAAATCTTTCTGCCGGCTGAGCATGACGATACTGCACGGCTGCTTGCGGCGATTGATTCGCATACGGGCGGCGCGGTGGTCGAGCGCGACCATGATGATTTCATTCTGGCGCCGGACGGCAAAAATGTGCATTTCATTGATCCGACGATTGATATTTCGGATGAGATTGAGTGCGGGCCTCGGCTGGAGGAGGCGCTCATTGCGGCGGAGGATGATGCCGGTGCGCTCAAGCTGGTGCTCGAAACCGAAGATGATGTGATTGCGCTGGAGGAATATTGGTATATGATTTCCCGTCCGCTGTGCCTGTGCGCAGAGTCGGCTGAGCTGCTTGAGCAGGGACTGCGGGTGTATCCGGGGCTTGCACTCTATGACGGCACGTGGGAGCAGCCGGAAGAAGTTGTGCATTATCTGGAACAAAAATACGGTTTGATTCGTTTATAGACCTTGGACCGGAGGAAATGAGCGCCGCGGCGCGGAATAAATGCGGAGGAATGCAATGGACTGGAAGGAAGTCACGATTTACACGACCACAGCCGGAATCGGTCCGGTCGAAGCGCTTTTGGAGGATAACGGCGTAGAAGGCTATGTGCTGGAGGACGCCGCGGATTTTGAAGAATTTTTGCAGGATACCGAAATCTACTGGGACTATGTGGATGAGGATCTGGTGCGCGAGAAACGTGCACAGGAAACCTGTCTGAAAATTTACCTGTCGGACGATGAGGACGGCGCAAAGCAATATGCCGCCATTTGTGCCGCGCTGGAGAACTTGAAGGCGCGTGATGATGAGCATGCATGGGGCCGTCTGTGTACCGAAACCGCTCTGACCCGTCAGGAGGACTGGGAATGGGGCTGGAAGCAGTATTTTAAGCCGTTCCCAGTAGGCGAAACCTTTATGATTAAGCCCTCGTGGGAGACGGTCGACGATGCGCAGGGAAGGAAAATTCTGGAAATCGACCCGGCCTCTTCCTTTGGCACCGGCAGCCACGACACCACGCAGCTTTGCATGGCGGCGCTGGAAAAGCTTGTCCATCCGGGCGATACGCTGCTCGATATGGGCACCGGGTCGGGTATTCTGGCCATTGCGGCGGCGATGCTGGGCGCAGATGTCAAAACCGTGGTGGATATCGATGAGAACTGCCTGAAAACCGCACAGGAAAACGCGGAGAAAAATCATGTTTCCATCGGCAGAGGACTGTGCGGCGATGCGCTGCGCAATCCGCAGCTGGCGCAGGAAATCGGTACGGGCTATGATATCATTGTGGCCAATATCGTAGCTGACGTCATCATCGGCATGGCGCCGATGTTTGCGGACAAGCTGGTGCCGGGCGGACATCTGATTTGCTCGGGTATTCTCAACGAGCGCGCGGAAGAGGTGCGTGCAGCGCTGGAGCAAAACGGTTTTGCGGTTTTGTCGCATGAACAAAGCGAAGATTGGAGCGCTTTTACCGCAAAAAAGTAATTCACGGAATGTTCACTTGCAATAGTGCATTTTTTTTGATAGAATAGGAAAGGTTACTTGATTGTTATGCCGAGATTCTTTGTATCCGAGCAGCCGGAAAACGGTGTGTTAACGCTGCGCGGAGAGGATGCGCACCACGCGGGACGTGTGCTGCGGCTGCGTCCGGGTGAGTCGGTGACCCTGTGTAACGGCAAGGGCACGGATTTTGATTGTTCGATTGAAACGGTCGAAAAGGACGCGGTTGTTTGCCATGTACGAGACAGTCATCCGGCTGAAACCGAACCACGGCAGCAATTGACGCTGTTTATGGCGCTGCCGAAAAGCGATAAAATGGATTTTATCGTGCAGAAGGCAGTGGAGCTTGGAGCGCGGGAAATCGTGCCGTATCTGTCCAAAAACTGTGTATCGCGGCCGGATAAAACCGAGAAAAAAGTGGAGCGCTGGCAGAAAATCGCGTTGGAAGCCGCCAAACAGTGCGGCAGAGGGTATTTGCCTGCGGTCGGTGCGGTAGTATCGTTTGAGCAGGCAGCAGTGCAGGCGGCGCAGAGTCAAACCGCGCTGTTCTTTTATGAAAATGAACGGCAGACCGGCTTGCATGACGCTTTGTTGCATGGCGTCGGCGAGACGGTTTCCCTGATGATTGGACCGGAAGGCGGTTTTGCGCCCGAGGAGGCTGCATTTGCAGCCAAAACGGGCCTGACAAGCGTATCGCTGGGCACACGCATTTTGCGGTGCGAAACGGCGCCGATTGTGGCGCTTGCCGCCGTGCTGTATGCAGGCGGAAATATGTAAGAACAAAAAAGAGGGAGTGTAGGCATTGGCTAAAAGCAATGTGGGCAAAAAGCCAATCAGTGAAGAAGAATATACCACCAATAAGGTGCTGACGGTGTTCAGCATCTGCCTGTTGGGCGTGCTGGTGCTGATGATTTTACAGCGTCTGCTGGATTACGGTAATACTTGGGCAACCGGTATGCTGGTTTCCAAAATTCTGCTGGGAATTGGCGTTTTGGGTGCGATCTGCGGTGTTGTTTTGCTGGTGCGTGAGATTTCCGGCAAGCGGTCGACTGCTCGCCGTATCCTGTGCGGACGCAACGTGTTGATTGCCAGCATTGTGCTGGTGCTGGCTATGGCTGCTATTATGTATCTGGGTACCGGCCCGATTAAGCTGCTGTATGTGGTATTGCCGGTGCTTGCGGTATATTATCTGGTATATCATTCTTATGCACGGGAATTTTTCCTGATTGCAGTGGATACCGGCGTGGGTGTTGGCATGATGTGGCTGATACGCCGTGCGCTGGACAGCGCAAGCTATGGCTGGATGGCTTATGCAGTGCTGGGTGCGGCGGTCGTGCTGACGATTGTGCAGCTTATTTGCGTTGCGACGCTGCGTAGGAAAAGCGGAAAGACCGCTTCCCGCGGCAAAAAGGGCAGCACACAGTTCAGCCGGAATGCCTATACGATGCTGACAATTACACCGGTGCTGATGGCGGTGCTGGTGGCGGCGGTCTTGTTTGCACCGGCGCATATTTTGATTGCAATGGGTGTTGCAGCGGCATATCTGTTTATCACAGCGGTATACTATACTGTGAAGCTGATGTAATTGTGGATAGCGATGTGGGCGGACGGCTTGACCGTCCGCTTGCTTTTTCGTGAGGAGGGAAGGCATGAAGCGGCTGGCCGGAATCTGGTTGGTCTTGCTGCTGGCCGGTGGAGCAGCGTTATGGTGGTATCCGCGGGTGGTATCGCCGCATGTGCAGAATCCATATCAGGCGGCCGCGCTGCTGGAGCAGGATGCGAGAGCGGATGGCGACGGTGTGCTGTTTCGCACCGAGGAAGTAGACCCGGACGAGGTATATCGTGCGCTGGAGGCGCGGTATCCGTTTGCGTTTTCCCTGCATGCGACTGTGCGGCCAAACCAGACTACGGAATTGCGTGTGGAGGTATCCCGCCGGGCACGGCAGGAGCAGGCGGAGCTTTATGCTCAGGCACTCGCGGCAGAATGCATCACGGACGATATGACCGAGGAGCAGAAGCTGCGCGTGTTACATAATACGCTGGTGCGCTTGTGCAGCTATGACATCGATACGGCGGCGCAGACCGTGCCAGACGGCGCGTCCGCGCCCTTCGCGGCGGATGGAGCGCTTCTGGACCATCAGGCCGTGTGCGCGGGCTACGGCCGCGCATACGGAATGCTATGCGAAGCGGCAGGGATAAAAACCATCTATGTGGCTTCCGAGGAGATGAACCATGGCTGGAACGCGGTGCGGCTGGACGGACAGACCTATTTTATCGACTGCACTTTTGACGACCCTGTGCCAGACCGCGGCGAATATGTTTCCGATCAGTTTTTCATGCTGACCGCAGAGGAGCTGTCCAAGACCCATGTTTGGGACCAAGCGTTCTATGAACAGGCGCTCGACAACATGGAAAAAGAAAATTCATAAAATCTTGAAAAAAGACTTGACACTACATAGAACATGAGTTATAATAACTATCGTCGCCGGCGAACGGGCGACGCAGGAAAGTGAGTACGGCGGTATAGCTTAGTTGGCTAGAGCGTTCGGTTCATACCCGAAAGGTCATTGGTTCAAGTCCAATTACCGCTACCATTTCCCTTGGCCCGTTGGTCAAGCGGTCAAGACACCGCCCTTTCACGGCGGTAACGCGGGTTCGATTCCCGCACGGGTCACCATATGGAAGTTTAGCTCAGCTGGGAGAGCATCTGCCTTACAAGCAGAGGGTCAGCGGTTCGAGCCCGTTAACTTCCACCACAACACGATAATCCGAACCTGACGCCGGTTGGCGATGGGTTCGGATTTGTTGTTTTTCTGGAGTAGTGATGTGAATAGCTAACGGGCAAGAGGCCAAAACCTCTTGCCCGCTTTTTCTATGTTTATCTGATAATATATCCCTGCTTGCCTTATTTGCTATCGTGTAGATCTTTGTATAGACGATCCGCTAAAGCTTTCATCACGGCCTGATACTTGTCCGCATCCAGAAAGAGCTGCTCATATGCTGCGGTGTTCTCCATATAAGCCTTTTGTGCAGTCGTATCAAAAATCTCCGGAAAAAGACTACGCTCATATACTTGGCGATCCTCAGTCTTGGCGGCTTTCTTTGCCTTAGCATCCTTGCGCATTTTTTGATACAGAGTATCGACCATTACACGATCTGCATCTGTAAATTCGCCATAGAACTCTTCATTGATTCGCTGTATGATTTCGTCCAATGGACTGGTGCGCTCCTTTTGGCCACCAGCCCGTTTTGGCTGAGTTGGTTTCCAAGATCCAGGCTTGCTTTCAAGTTCGATTGCACCTTCGTATGTCTTTTCCAGACGATAATATTCCAGCTTGACTCTATTATCAAGGTCAAATGGCTGTACGGGATCGGAGGGAAGCAACTTTGCCAAGTAAGAGCAGAAAACGTACTCTTTGTGCAGTTCCTTATCGAACATACGGGTAATTTGAGAAATGTAGTTATACCACTTAACGAGCGCACGGACTTCTCTACGAAACTGATAGCGTTGCTCTTGATTGAGTCCGTTGTACTTATCAGCCACAGGCTTTAGCGCATTGGATATCTTTCCCTGAGTCAGATTTGCCTTGCGCACATCCGGGTCAAAATAAATACTGGAAACTTCTTCAATATCCTCATCTGTATAGATGCCAAAACCACGAAGAGTTTTCTGTGTTGTGTAAATCAAATCGAAGTTGATTTCTTCATCCAGGCTGGTCTCCTGATAGAACTGCTGGAAAGCTTCACGGATGCGTTCAATCGGATTTACAAAATCGAGAATATAGGTGTCCTCTTTGCCAGGGTAGATACGGTTGACACGGCTCAAAGTCTGAACAGCCTTCACATCACGAAGCTCTTTGTCAACAATCATCGTGTGAAGAAGCGGTTCATCAAAGCCTGTCTGATATTTTTCCGCAACAATGAGAATATTGCCTTCCTCGTGGAATACAGCCTTTGTCTGACTTTCCTTCACCCGATTGCCGTTGCGATCTACATTCATACCGCTTTCGGTGTATTCAGTACCTGTCGGGTCATCCGGGTCTTTCAGGCTCCCGCTAAACGCAATCATGATTTCTACATCGTCGTAATTGTTGCTTTCAAGATAACGCTTAATTTCATGATAGTAACGGACTGCCGCCAGCCTGGACGCAGTAACTACCATCATCTTTCCACGGCCACCGATTTTCTTTTTTGTGACCTCACGGAAAGTCTCTACAATAATAGCTGCTTTCTGCTGAAGGTTGTGCGGATGTAATTCCTCATAGCGTCGAATCGTTCTAACAGCCTTGGAGGTAGGGACTTCCGGATTGTCCTGGACATTCTTTGCGATTTGATAACACATTTTGTATGTGGTATAGTTCGCTAAAACATCCAGGATAAATCCTTCTTCGATAGCCTGTCGCATCGAATAGATGTGGAAGGGATGGAAAGAACCATCCGGTTGAGGTTCGCCGAAAATTTCCAGGGTTTTGCCTTTGGGCGTTGCAGTAAAGGCAAAGAAACTCATGTTGCTGTGTTTACCTTGGCTGAGCATTTCTTGCACAAGAATATCGTTTGCCTCGACTTCTTCGATAGCCTTTTCTTCCAGTTCGGCATATTCTGCAAGAGCATCGCTCACATCGGCAAGAGCAGCCTTGAGTTTTAATGCACTCTGTCCAGTTTGGCTGCTGTGTGCTTCATCTACAATAACTGCATAATGCTTACCAACAGCGGACTCGACTTCATTGTAAATCACTGGAAACTTCTGCAAAGTGGTGACAATGATGCGCTTTCCATCGTTAATGGCATCACGCAGAGCGCCAGAATTTTTCTTTTCATCAATGGTAACCACACTTCCCAAAGTATGGTCAAAGCTGGAAACGGTGGCCTGCAACTGTTGATCGAGAATACGGCGGTCTGTAATAATGATTACGCTGTTAAAAATTGCATCGTTGTTTTCGTTGTGGAGGCTGGCCATACGGTAAGCCGTCCAAGCGATAGAATTGGACTTGCCGGAACCGGCACTGTGTTGGATGAGATAGTTATGTCCAGCGCCATTAGTTCTAACATGATTGACCAGTTGACGCACGACATCCAACTGGTGATACCGTGGGAAAATGACTTTGCTGCTGACGGTTTTCTTTGTGGAACCGTCCGGCAAAGTCTCTTTTTTTTCTGTTCTTTCGTAGTTAATGAACTTTTGCAGAATATCCAACAAGCTATCCTTCTGGAGGACTTTCTCCCAGAAGTATGAAGTTACATAGCTGCCATCGGTGCTCTTTGGATTACCTGCACCGCCATCCTTGCCTGCACCGGCACTGCCTTGATTGAAAGGAAGGAACGTTGTCTCCGGGCCTTTCAGCTGGGTAGTCATATATACATTGTAGAGATCGCAGGCAAAGTATGCGAGAACACGCTTATTAAATCCGAATGCCGGTTCATTAGGGTTGCGGTCATATTGCCACTGACGCATAGCGTCATCCACCGACTGCCCGGTGAGCTGATTTTTCAGTTCAATCGCCACAACGGGGATGCCGTTGACAGCCAGCATCATATCGACTGTATTTGTGTTGCGTTTAGAATAGTGCCACTGGCGGATACACTGGCAGACATTCTTTTGGTAGTTGGTGATGGACACCTCGTTCAGCTCAGACTCTGGCTTAAAATAGCACACCCGAAAATTGATGCCACGATGCTTGAAGCCGTGACGCAGGACAGAAATCAGACCATCCTGCGTGACGGCATTTTCAAATGCCTTATAAAACTGCCGAATAGGGTTGATCGTACACATCCGCTCGAAGCGTTTCCATGCCATGGGCTGGGTGCTTTTTACGAAATCGGTCAGAGTGACGATGTCCAGAAACATATCTTTGCTTTCATCGCTACAATAACCGGCATCCGTTGCCTTTGTCCATCCACCATCCTCAGAAACAAGGTAGGTCTCTATGAATTCTTCAAAGCGTTTTTCTGTTTCGTTCATGGTCACACCACCTTTCTTTTTCCTGTTACAGTTTCAAAAATTAATGATTTTTTATAACTTTCAAGTTCAAAAATCAAGGATTGTTTGTTTTCTATGATGGAATCGATCGAATGGCATATATCATTAAGATATGTGGAAATTTCAATTTGTTCTTCTATTGGGGGAAAAACTGTTTTTATATTTTGAATTGTATTAACAGATAAGCCCGGTTGAGCAGCACTATTCGAAGCATATCGGTTAAGGTTCATGCCATTCAGCAAATAATACAAAAATGAAAGTTCTACTCCTTCTACATTTTTTGTTACCACTGCGTGTTCTGTTGCCCAAAAACATCCCTTTATTTTATGAACGTTACCGCATAATGCACCTTGCCTACCTACAAGAAGATACTCTCCTTCGTAATTATACTTGGAATAATACCCTCGAATACCGTTTCCTCCGTATACTGGGTATTCTCCAGCTTCATCAATCTGATCAGACACAAGATTTTTCCCGGCTTGCATAGAACATAAATACTTAAGCGAGAGAATCCCCCAATGAGCAGGCATCTGGCCAATCCAATCAATATGGCTATCCTTCATTTCTGCTAAAGGATTTAGTCCCTTGGTGACTGCTTCAAAAACGATAGAAGCTCTCCACTTTTTGTATTCTGCAACACTGAGCTTTGCCTCCTCAATAACGGTATCTATTTGAGCACATTGTTCATCGAGGAACTGCACAATGGTGTCTTTTTCATCTTGGCGTGGAAGAACTATGCGTAATTCCTTTACTTCTGCATAATTCAATCCCTGCCGTACACCGGAACCCATGCCATAAAATCCTTTTTTCAGGTCAAAGGCATGGAGCAGGTAGAACAAGTATTTTGAATTGCTTGTGTCGATTGGACGCAAGGTTGTATAGGCCGAGGTAATAATACCACGCTCTGTGGCCAAACCTACCCGAAGGCTTGTATGGTCGTTCTGTAAATCTGTTAAACGAAGGACTATATCCCCATCTTCGATAATGTTATAGCCGTCAAAAGACGCAGGAAGAAGTCCATCCGGCGAATCAATATCTTTACGTTTGATTTTGCCGTAACTCAAAGACAACAGATTCTTTTCCTGAAAATTGCTGTTTTTTTCCTTGACCTGGGTCACAAGTTGATACAAGGTGTGGACACGCCAGTGAGAGGGAACACTGCCTATCCATTCAATACCACTATCTTTTGTTTTTTCATAGGTAGTAATTTCACTCATTTTGCTCACCACCATTTCCGAACAATGCCTGCAATTTCTCCATCAGTACCTTTTCACGGGCCGCAATACGTTTTGCAATATCAGCTGCCGGTTCCAGTTCCTCATATTCATAGAAGGTACGAGTGAATGGAATCTCATACCCAACCTTGGTCTTGCTTTTGTCAATCCAAGCACCCGGACGATAAGGGAGAACTTCCCGTGCAAAATAAGCATCCACATCTTCATCAAGTGGAACGCTTTCAGTGTCACGCTTGGAGGTATCGGCTACTGGCTTTCCTTTTTTCACAATCGGGTTGCCGTCATCATCCAAAGCAGGACTTTCCACTGTAATTTTATTGTAGCCAAGCGATATGGCATCAAGCACTTTGCTTTTGCAAGTCAGCAATGTTTTTTTATCTTCTAAGGTCTTTGTAAAAATTGCACTTCTATATTCGCTGTATGCCTGTGTGATCAAATTGCGGCAAGATTCCGTAATATCTACACGCTTATTACCGATAGGACGTCTACGTGCCTCACAGCACTTGCTGGCATCAATCAGCAAAATGCGTTCTCTATGTGTTTCGGGTTTATTTTTGGATACTATCCAGACATAGGTTGCAATCCCGGTGTTATAAAAGCTGTCATTGGGAAGCTGAACAATAGCATCCAACCAGTCATTCTCAATAATATAGCGACGGATTTCACTGGGGCCACTTCCCGCATCTCCTGTGAAGAGAGAGGAACCGTTTTGGATGATAGCCATTCTGCCGGTGTCTTTCAACTTTGCAATGCCATTCAGCAAGAATAGCATTTGCCCATCGGATTTTTGAGGTAAGCCAACGCCAAACCGACCGGCATCGCCCAGTTTGTGTTCTTTCTCCACATCAGCCGCTTCACGCTTCCAATCGATACCGAATGGAGGATTGGAAATAATGTAGTCGAAGGTATAGCCCTTGAATTTATCCGCATTCAAGGTATCACCGAACTGCATGTTTTCAGGATCGCCACCACGGATCAGCATGTCCGCTTTGGCGATACCAAAAGTAAAAGGGTTGATTTCCTGGCCATAACAGATGATTTCAGCCTCTTTGTCAAGGGCATGAACACGCTCTTCCATACAGGTAAGCATCTGGCTGGTGCCCATCGCCATATCGTATACCGTCTTGGCAGGGGTATCTTCGCCGGAAAAATCTGCATTCATGGTAAGCAAGTCACACATCAAATAAATAATATCACGGCTGGTGAAGTGTGCACCTGCTTCTTCATCATAACTCTCAGAAAAACGCTGAACAAGATTTTCAAAGACATAGCCCATATCGATTGCAGAGATTTTCTCCGGATTCATATCTGCATTGTCAGCAGTGAAGTCGCTGATAACCTGATACAGGACTCCCGCATCCGCCATACGTTCGATTTGCGTAAAGAAGCCCATGTTTGCCAGAATATCGATAACATTATCTGAGAAGTTGTTGATATACGTCTCGAAATTGATCTTAATGTTTTCCGGATCAGCTTTCAGTCGCTCAAAGGTGTACTGGCTGGTGTTGTAAAAACGATAGCCAGATGCAGTACGCAAAAAACCGTCTTTGACAGCTAACTGTTTCACCTTTTCATAAGTGGACAACACTTTTTCTCTGGTCGGGAGTAAGCAGTCATGAAAACGCTTAATCACGACCATGGGCAAGATAACCAGACCATATTCATGAGGCTTATATGCTCCGAATAGACTGTTCGCCACATTCCATATCAGATTCGCTTTTTCCTGAATATTGATTCCAACCGCTTTGATTTTATCGTTCGAGCCCATAGTCTCGTTCCTCCATGATATTTTCTGATATTTTATTGATTTTTTCAATTAATCTGCTTGATTTGATGCCGTATCGCTGTAGCTCTCCATTTTCCTCTACAGTGTCGTGAGTTATAGAGAAGATGCAGCGACCACGCATTACATCGAAAATGCAGTGCGGCATATCCTTGATAGCGTCACAGATGCCTTGTACCGCAAACTGATAATTGTTGGGTGGCTTCTCGCCCAGTGTCAAAAATCCGCTTAATTGCTCGCCAAAGATATCAATAATATCACCAACTGCCAAAAACTCATCTACCTCTGCCGGAATCTGGTCTGCCCATGTTAGAAGATCTTCCATCGACCACTTTGTTTCCATAAGTGCCAACAATCTCTGATGGTGATTGTAAGCCTGTTGTAACCTCGGCCTACTCTTCATCCCTTCCTTAATTCTGGGAATGACAGTTCTGTCATCCAGGTCTTTGTGGAGTACCGTCAATCGCCGGTCTTTATGAACCACCGGAAAGCGCTTTCCGTCGGAATGGATAATATCAAGCATAGCGTTTCTGGCATATCGCTGAATCGCCTCATCAGTCACCACAATCGAAGCCAACGGAAAGTAGTGATTGGCAGCATTAAATAAGCTGTCGACTGGATCTACATATATTGCTTCCACCTGGTTTGCATCCAATGTTTTTAGAAATGCACCACAGGTTTCTTCAGATGAATCTCGCAAAATATCCAGGCAATAGACTTCGCCGTCCCAAATGCCTAAAATGACGGGATAGAGCTCACCAAAGAATACCACTTCGACAAGACTAATAATGTGCGGTGTCCTGATCGGTGGCAGCAAGGCTTCACGATATTGGATTCTGCGCCGCATTATTCCACCGACTGAAGCAGTTGAAGCCGGAACTCTGTAATGCTGGCATACTTTTTTATATGAGAATTGAAACGTTCCATCCGCCAAGGCATCTGATAGTCGGTTTGTAAATCTGCATCCCTTTTCTCCAAATTCTGTAGGCTCCGAGAAAACGCTCTGTCTGCAGTGATCACACCGCAGATAGCGCTGATGAAAGAGTAGATCAATAATTTGAAACTCACGGTGGCTGTCATCCAACCATAATAAATCCTTGAGTTTTCTATCTACAATCTTAGAGCATCGCGTTTTAAGGGATTGACAGGCAGGGCATGGCAGTTTCTCACCCTCGAAGTATCTACGATGCACAACCTCTAAGTGAGTATCATCACTACCGTCTTTCAATACCACAAGCTCAGGTATGCCCAGCCATTCGGTTTTGGCTTTGGAAATGTCTCGTTTTGTATACAGCTTTTTCCCCAAGGCACACTCCCCCTATTTTATATATTATATGCCATTTGCCACCAAAAATCAAATGATTTATTAGTATATTTATTATTTGCCACCAAATTCTGAATAAAATTATTTTATAAATTGTTTCAATAGCTGTATAATGGTATTGTCGAAAGAGAAAATTCCTCTGTCATCACAAGACCACGGCAGGGAAATGCAGAATTCTCTTAAACGATACAAATACAAGGAAACGGCAACCAAGCGAATATGTGAATGTTTACAGAGGTGGTGTCTTATGAACAAATAAAAAGAGCGGCAACCTGCTGGCACAGATTAACCGCTCATTCGCAATTGTACATTATCAAAATATCATGTATAGCTTGTTTAGTCAAGCAGAAAGGAATTCAATATGTATAAACATTATTATATCAACAACGATCAGACTTCAAATCCTGGTCTTCATCATGAAGTCCACACAAAGGAGCATGCCACACAGCTTGGCATTCGTAGTACACAGTATGTAGGCTACTATGCAAACGAGGTTGAGGCAGTTGCTCAGGCGAAGAAAATCTATTCCGATGCGGACGGTTGTGCAATCTGCTGTCCTGACGCGCACAGGGGGTAATTATATGGCTCGTTCTTCTCATCATGTCGTTCACAATCCCAATGGTGGCTGGGATGTAAAACGCGGCGGGGCTCAGCGCTCCAGTGGTCACTATTCCACCAAAGAGCAGGCGGTAAATGCTGGAAGGCAAATCAGTCGAAACCAAGGCACTGAGTTCGTTATTCATGGGCTGAATGGTCGTATTCAGTCTGCGGATAGCCACGGAGGAGACCCTTATCCGCCGAAGGGTTAATTCTGGTAGATGACAGTTTTGGCAGTAGATCACGGTGGTAAGATTGGTATAGCAGTAATTACCTGATTTTCTAAGTCAGCGAAGGACAGAACTCTTACTGATCATAAAGAAACGCCATATTGAGCTTAAAGGCGCCTATGCGAAAGCGTGGGTGCCTTTTGTGTAAAGGTGAATTATACTATTAAGTGCAACACTTTAAGCAACCATAGAGTTACGACACAACTAAACCATAGGAAGGGAACTATATGAACTATCATCATCTTATTATAGAAGAGCGTAGTTGTATAAGGAAAAATATTTCCTGTGTTGAGCCCCACTCTAAAACAAAATCTGGTGTTGATTAACGCCAGATCCCGCAAAGATCTTAAGTTTCATTCTGCATAGAAATGATGACACTTTGAATTTAATTCCTGTTAGACTTGGTTTGACAATTCACTGTTAAAATTTATAGAATTATTTTTGCTCCAAAACTTTTCCTGATGACCATTTATATAAGCATGTGTAAGAGAGTGGCTTGTTATGTTAGGAAAATGTTGTTTTGTACAGAGCGGGGTTAGACAAAAGCGAAGATAAGTAGCCATCATTTCGTGATGAAAGAGAAGCAGGGCAGCAAAATGTTTTGCTGCCCTGCTGAATGAAATTGCTTACTTATTATAATGCGGCTAAGGTAATTCCTCCTTTTATGGTTATGACCACTAATCGGATTTGCAATCGTTTTCCACTGGATCAGGAGATAGACCACAAAGGTCTTCCAGAATATCCGGAAGCAAAACACGTGCAATGGAACGAAGTACCGAGTCCGGAACATTGTCCGGAAAAGAGTCAGAATTGGGTTTCATAACAATCCCTCGATCATCACCGAGGTGCGGGATAAACAATGGTGTAAGTCCGTTAAAAAGTCAAGTATAAGTCCGTAAATGATAGATCGGTCCGCACCTGTCCCCGCTCTGAGATTGTTATATTATTGGGTTTAGTTCCAAGATATTTTATTTCGTTCGTTTTGGCCATTATAAAACGCTTTGTTGTTTGCTGTCAAATCTCAGAACAAAAAGACCCGCAGTATCCGGCACATCGGATATTGCGGGTCTTGCGCTATTCATGGAGGGAAGTTCAGATCATTTCGTCGGTGTCTAAGAGCTTAAAGCTACCGATTTTTATATAGTGACGTTTGTTTCAAAAAAATGTGTGAGATTTGACAGAAGCAAAAAGGTGGTGTTATACTGGCACCATAAAGAAAACGAACGAAATAATCTGAATCAAGAACTGAAACTTTTATCCGCACAATAACGATGTTATTGTGCGGATTTTTATATATTATGTACGCTTTATGAAGTAAGGAGTGAAAAAGGTGAGAACAAAAAATGTTTTGAAAAATCAGAAAAATTTTCTATGGAGATGGATTTGGTTCAGAAATGGGCCACGGAAGGATCCGAATGGCATGGGCGGATCAAAGCAGGAAAATAAATTACAAACCATAGGTGAATCATTCATACAAGTGCAATGTAATCAACAAAACACATGCCAAAATTGTATTGGAAAGCTGTCAATGAATGACATACTTCCGCAGTACTGGTTATTTGACCGCCGAAAAGAACGGCGTTAAATAACCAGTACGACCGTTGTTATAACGGTTTCCACCCAGTGGGCTGGAGCAGGAAAGACTATACCAAACGGAACAATTTCGTTTGACAGGGTCTGAATCTGACGCCCACGCCGTCTTATCCCCGCAATCGGCATCACTGTAACAGCAGCGTACATGCCGGTGAGTTTGTTTGAACAGTAAGGGTGTCGGCAGTGATACCGCGGGGACAGGTTCCTGCGAAAACTGTTTGCAGGCACACGAGTGTGTGAGATGCCCACAACAATATAGCCATCCGGAGGAGTATATGAACATTTTTGAAAAGGTAGGAACGCCTTTTGCCAGAGCGTGTGAGAATAAAATGTACGAAAAAATTGCGAAAGGCGTTTCCAAACATGAGGAGCGTGCGAAGAAGATACAGAGCGGAAACATGCGGAAATCGAGTGATCTGCTGCATAGTGATAACACGATCAACGGCTATTGTGGCGTTATTACACGCTATGCGCAATGGATGGCAGAGAAGCATCCGGAATGTCGTCGTTTGATTGTGGCACATAAGCGTCATTATGATGGTGAGTATATTCAGGAATAAATCGACGCAGGCAAGAAACCTGCAACAATCAAGAATTATACAGCTGCACTGGCCTTTCTACACAAATGCCCGATGAACAAGGTACATAATTGCCGCCCTGTCGTAAAGACACAACAGGCGACCCGCAGCCGTGGTTATACGCCAGAAAAATACCAAAATCAGCTTGCATATCGTCAGCGGCAAGAGCAAACGAGAGTCGCGGATATCATGGAAATCTGCCGTATGACAGGTGTGCGAAGGGATGAGGCGAAACAACTACGGCCTTCCAACTTTGTTTTTGATGGCAAACAAGTGGTTTGCCATCTTTCAGGGAACAACAATGTAAGCAACAAACTTGGTACAGAAGCGACTGTATGGACAAAGGGCGGGCGCGAACGCACGATTGAAATTCTCCCCAAGTACACCGATAAATTGCGTAATATAATTGCACGTTATCAGGCAAATGAAAAAATCTGCTCGAAAATTCCGGAACGAATCGACATTCATGGAATTCGCAGTATGTATGCGTGTGAGATGTATAAAGCATGCGCTCGTCCGATTGAGCGCATACCCATCCGCGAGCGCACCATGGAAAATGGCAAAGATTGCCCGTCACGCTATCGCGACGCACAAGGTATGATCTGGGATCGCCGCGCTTTGCTGCGGGTATCGGCTTCGTTGGGTCATAGCCGCTCGTCAGTTGTCGTAGAAAATTACCTCTGGCGATTGCGGGAGTAAAACATAGAAAGACATAAAGTTTCATACTTAGAAACTTTATACAGATTCCTTGTAAAAACAATTCCCATCGATCGGAATGATCGATGGGAATATTTTTATTCTTCTGCATTATCTAATCCTTCAAAAAACGCATCATAACTGCAATTGTAAATTTTACGTAATTCAATAAGAACGCTGGCACGGATATTCAGCTCTCCAGCTTCATATTTGGCATAGGTGGTTCGGCCAATGTCACAACCACGACGCTGCAGCTCTGCACATAGTTTTTCTTGTGATAAGCCGCTATCATTTCTCAGACTGCGTAAGTTATCCCCCATATTTCGGTCACGCCGAATTTTCTGTTCCACTTGCCTCACCTCGCATACGATTGACCAGTATTGGTTGCAGAATATTATTATCGTATGCTATACTAAAGACAAATATTGACCGCTATACTGGTCAACTTACGAGGTATGGAATGGAAAAGTCAAGTGTGTGTTTGAGATATCGACGTTGATCGAATACTATAATTCCGAGATAGTATGATTCATTGGCTGGCTTGATAATCAAGAAAAATACATGTTTCCATTGAATATTTGTGGGAGATTGACTTTTTCGGTATAAATGGGGGGAGAAAAATGGTAGTAGCCATTGTAGGTTCCAGAGGATTGTGTGTTACCGATTTAGAAAAATATCTGCCGGAAGGAGTAACAGAAATTGTGTCCGGTGGTGCCAAGGGAATAGATTGCTGTGCTCGAGAGTATGCACTGTCCCATGATATAAAACTGACTGAATATTTACCGGAATACAATAAGTATGGCAGATCGGCTCCGTTAAAACGGAATATTTCCATTATCAAGTCTGCGGATATGGTTCTTGCCTTTTGGGATGGATCTTCTCATGGCACTAGATTTGTCATTGATAATTGCAAAAGATATGGAATTCCAGTAAAAATATTTGTCCCAACCGACCACATTTGATACTTTACTATAAACCCGTTGTGCTGTGGATTTTATTTTAGCATTTTTGACAGCGCAGGAAAAATGCGATATAATAAAAACGAACAAATATTCGATTTTGGAAGGGGCTGAACCCATATGAATGCCGTCATTTACGCTCGCTATTCCTCAGACAACCAACGTGAAGAAAGTATCGAAGGTCAGCTCCGGGAATGTCAAAGCTACGCCGAGAAGCATGGGTATAGTATTATTGAGCATTACATTGACCGTGCGATTTCTGCAAGGACGGATCAACGTCCAGATTTTCAGCGCATGATTGAGGACAGCGCACAAAGGCAGTTTTCTGTTGTACTGGTATGGAAGTTTGACCGCTTTGCGCGTAACAAGTACGATTCGGTTCATTATGAGCGACAGTTACGCAAGAACGATGTTAGCGTTGTTTCAGTAGTCGAACCCATCCCGGATGGACCGGAAGGCAGCTTACTGGAAACGCTGCTTGAAGGCTTAAACGAATACTATTCGGCTGAGCTTGCGGTGAAAGTCCGACGTGGCTTAACAGAAAATGCACTGAAATGCAAGTATAACGGTGGAACAATCCCGTTTGGATATTATGTGGACGAAAATCAGTATTTTCAGATCGACCCAGTCACCGCATCTCTTGTCCGGGAGATCTATCAACGCTATGCGGAAGGCGAAACAATTCGTTCGATTCAGCAATCCATGAATGAACGTGGTGTCACAACGCAGCAGGGTAAGCCGTTCTCCCCGAATAGTTTCAGTGTCATGCTCAAAAACCGGCGGTATCTGGGCGAATATCGATACAGCACCACTGTGCAGCCAGGAGGTATGCCACAGATTGTCTCAGAAAGTCTGTTTGAGCAGGTACAACAGCGGATAGCGCGCAATCGGCGTGCACCTGCATGTGCCAAAGCGACGGAAGCATACTTATTGACGGGTAAGCTGTTTTGCGGATTGTGCGGTAAACCGATGGTTGGAGAAAATGGTCGTAGCCATACAGGGATCAAGCATTATTATTACAAATGCGGTGCGGCTAAGCGCAAACAGGGCTGCACGAAAAAAGCGATTCGCAAGCATTTGATCGAAGATTTGGTAGTCAAACATATGATGCGGTTGCTATGGAGTGACGCGATGGTTGAGAGGATCGCAGATCTGGTGGTGGCAGAAAGCAGCAAGGATAGTGCACTCCTGCCGAAGCTATCCGCGCAACTTACGGACATACAGAAACGGCTGGCCAATTTGTTAAAGGCGGTGGAAGCGGGGATCTTTAACGATACCACACAGCAGCGCATGACAGAATTAGAACGGCAGAAACAGAAGTTGGAGATCGAAATTGCAAAAGAAAAGCTAAAAAAATCAAACATATCGCGCGAGGATGTAGCTGGTTGGCTGTACCATTTTCGTGAACTGGATGTGAAAAAGGAAAAACATCGCCGCATTCTGATTGATTCTTTTGTCAACGCGGTATATGTGTATGATGATAAAATTACCCTGACGTTTAACTATCGAGAGGGCACAGAAACCATTTCGCTTGCGCAGGTGGAAAGTTCGGATTTGTGTTGTGATGCTCCACCAACAAAAAGCTTGCATTATCCTAGGATAATGCAAGCTTTTTGCTTTATATTGACATTTGTTCATAAGATGGAGTTTGCATAAAATTTTGCTTTGAGAGGAGCGAAAAACATATCTGAATCCATATCAAAGCTCAGTCTGAGAATTCCTCATCTGTGGAACGGCTGGCATATCGATTCATAAAGTCTGCACCAGTCAGCGGTTTGGAATGGTCATCTGATAAGAAGTCTGCTTTGGTTTCGGGAGGCGATTGATAAGCGTCCCAAACCCGTACTGCAAGTCGCTTGAAAAAAGAAAAATCGCTTGAGAATGAAGGGAGATCGGCGGCCTCGTAGGGCGTCTGCCATACCGACTGTTTCAGCCGATACTTTTGCTCAAAACTTATAGCGCTTTCCATACGTTTGAGCCAGTACGGTGCCCTGCGGCTACGGACGGCTTGGAGGAAAGCAGCGCGGAAACTGTCTATTTCTTTCTTTATCGAGCGGTCTGCTTTATGCGCTGTATTCTCTTCTGCATATGCATCGGGCCGTGAGGCAATGTTTCGCGCGGTGCTGATCAATTTGGGAAACATCGCCTGTATATTCACAAATTTGAATAAAAGAGAATGATCGCGTGGCTTGATAGTTGATTCGCCGCCTTTAGAATTGGTGCGAATATGTTTTTTGGACTGTGCGCGCTGCACACGGTAGACGGAAAATCCCTGCGGGGCTAACTCATATATGCCGAGTGTGGAGCGTTCGCCTGCATTCACTGCTCGTACCGTCATCTGTGCGCGACCGATCCCGTTTTTCCGTGTAAACTGAAAAAAGCTGTTGCATAACGCTTTGACATCATCGTTACTGCCGTAGTGTGTGCTGACTACCCCAGTGGTATAAGGGTGATCGAATGCAGCAATCATCTCACGGCGTTCTGCTATCAGCGGCAGCGGTAACGCTTTGTTCTCCGCTGTATCCATTGCATTTCCCAGATCATCCAGCTCAATATTCTCATAAAGCTGCACAGTTGCCTGCGGATCATACTCTGTTGTCCGGTTAATTTTGGCGAGGCGCTTATCTACTTTTTCTGTACCAAAGTCGAACTGCGGCGAGGTCGCAATCACGCAGAAGCCGCTTTTCTGTGCATGTCGGACGGTTTCCAAACCCTGATCGCCAAATGTCACGACAATGGTACGAGGCTTGGATGTATCCAGAGTATCCAGACGTCGGCGGCGCCAACCGCGAATGATTTCAAAGGCATCAAAATAATCCAGTTTTGCAATGTAGCGTTGATATGCGGCGGCTTTTTCATTTTCAATATCAGCTTCCGACATACCGGGAGCGGCAGAATCCAGCTCGTCATGAAAAAAACTCCAGTATGTTTTCAGTGCTTCCTCGCAATCTTTTTTTGCCATTTCCAGCTTGTCGTGCCATAAGTATCCGGAAAAATATTTTCTTGCATAGACCATGACCAATTCATTGAACTCGTTGTCTTTTAAACGCTGTATTGGCAGCTGCACTGTGTTCAGATGCGGTAGGACTGCCGCTGAACGGGTTGCCGTTCCGTTTTGCACCGCCCAGCAGCGCCGGTTGGCATCACGCTCTCGTTCCGGAGATGCATCCACCGGCAGACCGTTGATGTTGCACGTGGCTTGGGACAAGCCCAGCGCCTGCTGTGGGTAGTGTCCCAATTCATGCGGCAGCGCCCATTCATAGCCGGATGCAATATCAATGTCAGCGCCTTGGATACAGGCGACGGCCCCGACTTTCGCCGGTTTGCTCGAATGAAAGTGCACTTGCACGTTGGCAAAGGACAAACCGTTGCGCCTTTCAAAATCCTTCTTCATCTGTGTGACGATATTGGTCCAACTGGTGCTGCGTTTCGCCTTTTTCGCCGATGGCGGCCGCCGGGTCATGGCATGCATATTCCGATCCCTCCTGCCTGTTCTGTGTGCTGTGCTAATTCTCGCGGCAAAGATTTGCCCATTTTCTCCAATTCCAGCTGCAATGCCGTCAGAATCTGTGCAGTGCGCATCCGTTCACAGCCGCCTGCCATTGCCATCACCGCTGCATTGCACGCGACTGCATAAATGCGGGCCGGACTTAGCTCTGCCTGTGCCAATTTGTCAAAGGGAATCTCACCCTCCCGGCGATCTTCCGCAATGGCACGTCGCCATAGTTGTTCCCGCAGGCTTTCATTCGGAAGAAAAAAGCGGACGATATATTGCAGCCGTCGTAAAAATGCATGGTCAAAATTGCTGAGCAGATTGGTGGATAATATCGCTACGCCATCATATTGCTCGATTTCCTGTAACAAATAGGACGTGGAAACATTGGCATATTTATCTTGCCCAGTGGATAGGGTCGTCCGCTTGCCAAAAAGGGCATCCGCTTCATCGAACAAAAGCACGCAGTGATTCTCTCGGGCGCACTGGAACAGCCGCTCCAGATGTTTTTCTGTTTCACCAATGTATTTATCCATGATCTGCGACAAGTCTGCCCGCAGCAGTGGCATGCCCAGTTCGTGCGCGATGGCAGATGCTGCCATGGTCTTACCGGTGCCGGACGGCCCGTGAAATACTGCTGTCACGCCTGCATGGCTTTGCGGAAGGCGCCAGCGATACAGCTGGGCGCTGCATCGGGCCGCCAGACAGATAAGTTTCAGCTGTTGCTGAATCGGATTGGGCAATACCATATCCTCTATGGACGTCGATATTTCATGGTAGACGCCGAATTCCAGCGCGCTACTGCACTGCAAACTCGCCTGCTGCACATCTTGCCGGGAAACTTGTTGCCGTCCGGATACCTCTGCCAGATATTTCGCGCGCTCTGCAATTTCGAGCAACGCCCCGATCGTCATCGCACCATTTGGTTGGGTGCCCGGCAGGGCGTTGTGGACGAATGCGTCCCATATCCTTTGCTGCGCTTGTGCAGTCAGTTGCCGGGGCAAGCGTACCACCTCGCATATGCCATGCAATTCGCTTTCGTTCTCTGCCAGAAAGACCAATGGAACGCCATGTTTGCGGCACAGATGTTCTAATGCATACTTGACTTGCCCGTCGCCGTCCGGCTGCGCGCACACCGGTGCCTCTAACAGCCGGGCCAGTACGACCATATCCTGCAAAATATGTCGTTGTTCCAAAGCAGAATAGGTGGCAATTCCGGTCAAGTCACCACAGATCAATCGTCCGCAGACACGGTGCAGCAGGGTGCGCCGTCCACTTCCGGTCAATCCCAAAAGGTACAATGGATGCGTCGCTCCGCTTTCATACCAGACAGCCACTTGACCGAGCGCTTTTTCGTGCAGATCAAGCCAAGGTTTGTCTTGTTCCATGCGCAGGATGCATCCTGGAATATCCGCGATTTGCAGGCCGGTGAGACAGGCGAAAGCGCTTCGGCACAGAATCAGCGGACGCTCAATAGGATAGATGGTGGATTCTGCCGAGGGGAGAAGCAAGGCGCAAAGCACTCCTTCACCGCTCAGCTCTGCCAGTGTTTCACACGAGCTGGGGCAGATGGTATCGATTAGTTGTAGGCCATATTCCAAAGTAGGCAGATTCAAGCCATACCGGCGGCGGAATTGGTTGCGCATCCCACCGTCCATTTCCAGAACCAATGCGGCCATGATAAGAAGAAGGTCGCGTTCACACAGCGCAAATCGCTGCTGCAGATAGGACGGAGCCAATGTTACAGCTGGCGGTGTGGCTGTCTCTCTGGCTAAAATATTTTTCCGCATTTGTTTACACTGTTCTTCGTTTGGCTGCTCTTCACTGAGCAGTTGAAACAGCGTCACATAATCCAGAATGCAGTCACTGTTTGTTTGGTAGCCATCCATGAAATTCACTCCAATATTGTGCCATCAATGTCTGTACCGTCCATTTCACAGATTGACGGTTCGATTAAAACGGAATTTTCATCCAGGTAGCTGTGCCCATCCATCGGTGCGCCTTCCTCCAGATGGACGAGCGTATAGGATACGCCGAAGGGAATGAAATCCGGCAAAATCATACGGAGATATTGCACATCTTTCGGATTTGCACATGGCGGTATCAGAATGGAGATCTCTTCAGAGGTTGCGGTGCCTTGCTGATGCGCCTCCCATGCGCAGCCGTCTGTACATCCGTGCGTTTCCATAATCCGGCAGGGGAAGCCGGTTGCTAGCGTTGCCAGCAGTTGCAGGCCGCGCCGCGTCCCGCGCAATCGCGTCAGCAGGGGTATATGCGGCAAAATCTTCTTTGCAGCAGAACAATTACTCATCCACTGCTGCGCACCGATCCACCCCGGCAGCTGTGGCAGAGCGTTGGGATGAGCGGGATTCAGACGAGTGGGAAATTCATGCATTTCCGCTGTCAAATCCAGATATTCGGACTGGCAGACAGCCAACAGTGTACGCAGAGTATCGTCGTTTTGCAGGACGATAGGAAGTCCCTCGGCAATCGAGCGCCCGGGAAAGGAAAGGGTAAAACTGCGCAGAGCCTCTCCCGGTTCTGCGGTGAAAGCCAGATAGCGGCCTTTTGCTTCGTATAACAGAAGATCTTCTGCGGTTCGTTCCAGCACAGGTCTGTCCTCCACATCCCGAAAATCATCCGGTGGATCATCGCAGGCATAGACCCGTATATGCATCTGCGCCGTACCGTTAACGGTCAGCCGCAGCCACTGCATACCACGCGACAGTCCCAAATACCATTTGGAGCGGAAACGTTCCTGCTCCAGCCAGCCGCATTGATGCAGATCCCAGCTGGATCGGTAATGCCGCAGTCTGTGATCCATAACGAGCCAAGTCTCCTTTCTCATTGCGACTGGACAATGTCCAGTTCTGTCAGACAGGGCAGCATATCCGCTGCCGGTAGGATGCCGCCGTCTGATGAACGCGCAATGCCGCGCGCCAGAGGGGTTATCTCCAGCTTGCGCACCGACCGGACACCATCCATGCTGCATAATGCAGTGTAAAGCGTTGTATACGATATTTCTGCGCCAAAATCCAAAGTGCCGCTTACGCCATCGGCAAGGGGAAGAAGCGTATCGCGCAGTTTATCCTGTGAAACCGGTTCCGTAGTCTGCAAGACGGCATGCACACGAAACGGACAGTATCGTGGGCCGCGGATTTCCAGTGGAACACCCAGCAAACGATACGGCTTCAAGAAAAGCGACAACTGCATGTGCTGCCAGGGACTGAGTGTCGGCTGAGGGCAATGGGATCGGGGTTTGACCAGCAGCACGACTCCCGGGCTGCTGCCATCCAGCATTTTTTTGGGAATGGCCCGTACCTGTTCTAACGCAAGCCCCGGGGTGCGTCGAGTTAACATTTCATAATCCTTGCAGGTTACCGCTCGCATGGGCTGATTCTGCACGCACGCAGCACGGGCAAAGGCTTCTTTGGGCCGTTCAGCATCCTGCCCACCGCAGGCGGCAGACAGTACCGTCAGTTTTGCATCTCCGCTGCCGCTTAGTATTCCTTTTGCGCCGTTGGCAGCGCTGCCGGCAGACAGAACGCAGCCGGAGATCAACGCGTGCCCGGGCAATGGCGGCAGATAATCCCGCCCATCGCCAAAGCGAATGGCGCGTCGATATGGATCCCATCGGCAACCGCGGGGTAGTGTTTTTCCGTTTTTCGGCATGCAAACGGGACAGTCATACCATAGGCCGTTTTCCTCCACCATGATCTGCAGCTGCT
The DNA here is from genome assembly GCF_964248325.1 of Agathobaculum sp. Marseille-P7918. Classification (NCBI taxonomy): domain Bacteria; kingdom Bacillati; phylum Bacillota; class Clostridia; order Eubacteriales; family Butyricicoccaceae; genus Agathobaculum; species Agathobaculum sp. Marseille-P7918. The sequence continues at coordinate 102,859 of NZ_CAXTXI010000010.1, forward strand.
CCGGTTGCAGACCGTCTTCTTCCAATGCCAATTCCTCCATCGCGATGCCTTGCAGATCGCGCAATGCGTGAAAGTCCGGTTCTACAGCTATCACGCGGATAGTTTCCGACGGCTGCTCGTTCCAACCGTGGATCTGCTCATTCGCACCCAGCACAAACGGTTGTCGCTTCCAACCGTTATTACAGGGTGTAAGAAAGAACAGCTTCCACTGCCGGCGCACAATCTGCGGCAGCGAAAATGGGGCGGTCAAATCCATGCAGATGCTGCGCGTATGCTGCTGCATCAATACAACCGGCTCCAAGCAGACTGTTTGCAGCTGCGGGATATTTTCCCAGATGCCATGTATGCGGAAAGCGATTGCATCGGTTGGCTCGACCGGCACGATGGAAAGAAAGCCGCTTTGCAGAAATCCGTAGGTCTCATCGGTACAGGGTACCGTCTGCCACTGTTTTCCTACGCGAATCTGTGCACTAATTTTCACCGGCGGTGTTGTGATTTTGGACGGCGGATTGCGCTCGGCTTCCGGGAGGATGGAAACCCAAAAACGATACGGAGTGTTTTGTGCCGGCAGCATATTGGAGAGCGTCAGAATCAGACTACACGGCGTTTTCCCTTGCAGTGCAAGTGGGCTTGCTGCCTTCAGCACATATGTGCTGTTTTCTGCTTCAAAAACCACCTGTGTGATTTGCGGAAGATCAGGATCGTGATTTTTCGATACTTCAAAGGGCATACCGCTGATCTGAAAGCGTCTCCCGCGCGGACATGGTACAGCCGGATCGGGCAGTGCAAGAAGTCGTGCAGGCATCAGCTGTTTTGGCGTTACACCCAAAAGCTTACAGTATGCCAGATAGTGCACCTCGGTTATCTGATTCAAAATATAGTTTTGGATATCGGAGAGATAGCTCAAATGTTCCAGCACTGCGACGGCCGGATCGCTGGGAAAGGCGTCCGTCCAGCCGGGTATCTGCCGGGCCATATCCTGACAGGCTTTCTCATATAGATCCTGTTGGCGTGAGGTATCCAAGTTGATGTCGATCATCACAAGAAATCTCCTTTACCGCTCGAATGGTATGGTTGCCGGAAACCGGAAGCGCCAACGGGTCGCGCACTTGTGCATAGTCCAGCTCTGCGCCTTGCGGCGTCACCGTAGTAAGCAGAATTTTCATCACTTTGAGAGAGGGCAGGCAGTTGCGCAAATAATTTTGCAGCTCCATGCTTTCAGGTAATTTGCCGATACGCCATCCGTTTCCTTGAAATCCGCCGGTTACTGGATTGAGAAATTGCGTCAGTGCGCAGCGCACTGCTTCGCTGTCCGTCTGGAAATCGCAATTTGGTGCGGTACGTATCCAAATCATCGCGCTGATAGGATAAAAATTGGGTTCACGCACTTCGACAGCAAGCCCCAGCGTTGGGATGACGGTTTTCGTCATCAACAGATGGACAATGTCCTCCTTTCGCCGGGAAAAGGCAGCGCTGTGCTGGTGCGCATCACGCATCAGCACCGTCACCGCTATGCGGTTTTCCTCTCTTACAATGTGCGCCTGCAACACATCGTGAAATCGTTCCCGTATCAGTTGTGCCATGTCTGATGCGGATACGCCTCGTCCTAAATGGTGGCGGCGCAGCCGGGCGCGGGACAGAATTTCGTCGTCCGATTCCAGCGGTGCTCCGCCGAAGCTGTTTGTCAGAATGACACCGGAAATTGCTCCGCCCTGAAAGGGAAGCGCGGATTCGCCGCATACGCAGGTATCCTCACTTATGGCTTGCAGGCAGACCGCGCCCGCATACAGTCCAGAAAGGAGCGGAAATACTTTTCCTCGGGATAAAACACCGTTTTCATCACGGAAACAAATCCACCAGCCGTTTTGACCAAATTGTTCGGTCTGCGTAAAACGCATATCGGTAAGCCGCAGCAAGCCGCTGTGACGCAGCCCATCTGTTCCATCCTCTAACATGAGCGGATGCAGCCCTTCCGGTGTGGATTCCCATGCGGTCAATTGAGTGCCCGCTGTCCGTCCGGTTAGGGCAACGAAAAGGGAAAGCGATTCGCCGTAAGGCGTACGGTCAAACCGAAGCCACCAGCCATCTTTTTCGGGTCCAAGCGCCGGGAAAAAAGGGGCGTCCGCATTGCCATGCCATCTTTGAAATTGGGTGGTCAAGCCGCTGCAAATAGAAATCTCTACGGGAGCGGACTCCAATATTGCCCCGAGCAAAATTGCCGGACTTCCGGTACGTGGATGCGGCGGGGCATCGTTCCGCTGTCATCCGTTTGTGTCACGCGCCAGCGCAGCCAGTAATTTCGCTGACCCTGCACTTCACAGGGCTGCGCATCCGCAGGCCAGCGGATCTGGTGCTGAATCCTTTTTTCAGAGATGCCTTCGGTGGAAAAGTCGGAGAGTATGGTTTGCATGTCCGGAATGGGCAGCCAGATATTGCCGTTCCAATATTCCCACAGAACGCTCTGCGCATAGACGTCGCACGGCGGTGCAGGTGGTGTCGGCAGACGGCGCATCACAGGCCGGTACACAGGCGGCTGGTCGGTGCCGGGGAACCGTTCCTCCCGCACAGATTCGGAAAGGGTATAGGAGATGGTCACTTGCGCACCCCGCAGGGAAAACGCATCCGGGCAGCACACATAGCAGGTGCGCCATGGCTCCAACCGGAAGCCGAAGGGATGGAAATCGCCGGCGGTTACAGCGGCTTCCTCACACAACGCTGTTTGGTAGGGCATGGGATCTCGTTTGGCAGATACGCAAGCGCCGCTGCACATCGCGTCAGGGGTTGCGGCACCTGGCAGGATATCTGCTATGATTGCAGTGGCTGTTGGCGCAGGCGGCAGGTCGAAAAATAGGTTTGTCCGCTGTTGATGCGGCATTTCGAGTGCCTGTACGCTCTCGTTTTCCAGTTCCAGCGACCAGCGCACCTGCGCAGCGTCGCTCAAAAAGCACGCAAGGTTGGTATTCTCTGATTGAATGGATAGGCAAACTGTGCAGCCGGTGAGGGAGCGAAACGCATCCGAATGGGCGAATCGTGCCGCCTGACGTTGCTCTCCTGCAGCACGGAAGTCGAACAACCGGCTGGGAGCATCTTCCGTGGGCGGCGAGAGGGGAAGTAGTCTGCCCAGTCGTCCGCTTTCTAGTATCTGACAAGTCAGCTGTAGCGATTCGGCATACACGGTTTGCGTGGTTTTCCACAGTCTTGTTCCGTTGCCGGCAAGATAAAACTGACTTTCTGCGGGGACGGTTTCCCCAAGCGGGGCAGAGAGAGCGGCATAGGCAGACATCGGGGTGGGTTCTGTGGGTTCCAGTCCCCATGCGCGCAGGAATTCAATTTCGTGTTTTTCCGGAAGACGGGCCATGCGCATTCTTGTGTCGTCCAACATATGCCATGCGGCATACAAGACGGCTGCTTCCGGCTGGCCGTCGCCCGGCCGGATTTGCCATGCAGGCAAATAACTGCCAATACGGGATAAAAAACGCTCATCCATTGTTTGCAATACGGCTGCCTCCTGTTTGGATAACGGCTTGCTTCATGTGATACTCAATTCGATCTGAGAGTTTCCTTTGATTCCGCTGGTGCGCAGCTGATATTCAACCTGCACGATCAGCTGCCCGTCCTGTGGAGCCGAGGGAAAGGATACCTCGATCATCCAGATGCGCGGCTCCCAAGTCTGGAGGCAGGCCACCACTTCCTGACGAATGCGGTTGCGGATCGTAGTATCCAAATTCTCAAAGGCAAATTGATCTAACCGCGTACCGAAATTCGGACGATAGGGACGCTCTCCGCGCCTAGTCAATAAAATCATGCGCACCGATTGAGCAATTTCCTCCAGCTCTGTCATGGACTGAAAACGTCCCAGACCGCTTTTCAGGTGACAGGGATACATCATAGCGCCCATAGGACAGGCTCCTTTCAGTTTAATTTGATTACATCGCCTTTCACTTGCGTAAGGCCCGAAGAGTTAATTTGCAGATTGTTCTTTCCCGTCAGCGCAGCGCTCATGGTACCGCTCAGCTCCACTTGCTGCGCCTTGCCCGACAGCTTGCTCTGCGCTTGTACGCAGACTTCGCTGCCACTCAGTTTTAGTTTCCCCTTGGCGCAGATCGAAATATCGCCATTTCTGTCAAAGACAATGGATGTATCGCCGCAGCGGAGGGTCATTTTTGTCACAGCTGCGAACGTCATCTCGTCATTTTTCATGTCCAGCAGCAAAAAGGGTTCTTGCTTTTGCTCGGTACGCAGGGCAATGGTTTGTCCCTGATCCTCCATTACCAGCTCCAGACCGCCGGCGGTACGCAGGGTCACTCGCCCGTTATCCTGTGTGTCGTCCATAGTGAGGGTGTGTCCTGCGCGGGTGCGGAACTGCTTGCGGTCATTGTTTTGCGTCCAGCAATCAGTTACCTGCTGGTCCTGCGCCTGCCGGTGAACTTGTATGATGCGTGCTTCATATCCGGGCGATTGGGGCAGTGCAACCTCTACCACATCATCAATCTCCGGCAACCAGTAAACGCCGGACATACTTTGTTCCACACGGGCAAGAACGGTATTGTTTTTCGAATCGTAAGCGGCGATTTTTACCTCTACCAGGCCTTTGTCCTTGTCTGTGGCATAGGCGCTTACCTTGCCCCGCAAAACAACCTCCTCCGACATATTTTATTTCTCCGCTTCCCAATCCGTTTTGTAACCGCCTGCATCCAGCGTATGCCGCACGGTATATACATAATAAGTCCCATTGACGGCCTGACTGAACCCGGATACCTTGATAAAGCGGCCGGGACGAAGCTCCGGCGCGCCCAGACAGATGCCGATAAGACCGGCAGTTTGCCGCTGCCGCTGTTCCATTCGTGCCTTTGCCAGATATTGTGCCTGCGACATCGTGCGCACAGTAGGCTCAGGCTGGTGCAGATCGTTGGTGAGTGCTGAACGAATCTGTTTGCAGCCAAAGCCATGCTCCCGGCTTCTTGCGTGCCGGACATAAATGCGTTTTCCTTGATCATCCGCTCCGCTGACAGCCACCGCGGCACATTGATGCTCCAGCGTATTGCGGCGGCGTAGTTGGATCAGCCCTGTGGTATCGCTGGAAGTGAGCACAGGGCTGCTGACCGGTCGCGGCGGTCCAAAATAAAGCGTATCGGCGTATGCATAAAATTCATAACATAGAAAAGATGCCGCGCGGCACAGCTGTTCATAGTCGGAAAGGCCGGAACGCTGCACAGGCAAATCCCAGTCTGTGGGGAGCTTATCAATTTCACGGCTGGCAGCCAGTTTTTTGCAACAGTCTTGCTCCAAAATCGTCTCTATCATTTGAGACAGCGTACGGGTACTGCCGGCATCTGCGCAGGCGGAGTGCATCAGTTGTCCCCGCACATCCAGAAACACCGCTTCCAGTCCCAAAGGCCCCTGAGACAATGGCTCGTCCCAGTGCACCTCGTACAGGATGCCGCAAAAGATCGCTTTTTTTCTGCTGCCATAGCCCAGTGAAAACGAACCTACAGCACCGATTTGAAATGCATCCAGCCAAGCGCTGCCGTTGGTTCCGTTCGGATTCATGACCGCCTCCACCAGCAGGTATCCCGCATTCTGTCGGCAGGTCAGTTCGCATACCGCGCGGAGCAATTTCACATCGTCGCCGATCTGCAATTCTGCTTTACCTACCTTCAGCGTATAGGCCGGTGCGGCCATGCCGTCATATTGTTTGTAAAGAGCTGAAAAATCCATATCTGTGTCCTCGCTGTTTACGCAAAAAGCCAGCCGATGGATTCAGGAATCTCGTTTTGTTCCCGCCATGAAGCAACGGCATCTTTTAAAATCTTGATTTCTGCCGCATGATCGTTTCCATCCGCTGTCACATCCGGGTCTTCCCCAAGAATGGTGATGGACACTTCCGCCTGCACAGGCGTTCCGTCTTCCGCAAACATTTGGTAGGAAGCGCTGATGCTTTCCAACGTGCCTTTCATCGTTAAGGTACCCCAGGAAAAGCCGATTTTTCGACTTATGACGCCGTTTCCGTCATTGCTGCGGCGCAGAAAAGCGCGAATGCGGTTGACTTCCTTGCGCACATCCTGATAGCTGGTTTCGTTTTGATATGTATAGAAAAACAACGTGGCGGATAGCGTGGACAATCCTGTCACACCGGTCGGATCGCCTTGCACCTGTCCATTGTGGCCCAAACCGTTCTTGCTTGCCTCTCCACAGGATTGCGAGGTATTCGACCCCGCAGCATAGCTGAGTGTATTCGGATTGAACTGCACATAGAAAGACTTCTTGTTATTATCTGGATCAAAAATGCAGGCTTTTTTTAAGGTGCTCACTCAATTTCCTCCTCTTCGCAGGGCTTCCAGGCGGCTTTGCCGACCAAGTGAGGCGGTAACACCCTGCACCAAAGCACGAAAATCCGCTTCGCTGAGATGCAGCTCCTGTACGGGTGCCGACTCTTGTGCAGGGCGTGCCTCCGGCTGCGTATGAACTATTTTTGCGAGAGGTTCCCGGGGCGGGACTACCCGGCGGGCCACCTGCAATTTCAAAACGTCTTCGGTGATCGCTTGCTCGTGATAGGCATAACGCATCGGGATATGCCTGTTTTCCCCACTCCAAAGCTGCCGTACATAACGGCGATAAATTTGACTGTGCAGCACAACACCCGCTGCCAGATATAACGCGTTTTTTCCGTGCAGAGCGGGGTAATAGTTGGTGCCCAGCTTTTCAACCGCGCTCATATAGAAGCGAGTCAGCGTGCGGAATGCCTGCTGACGGCCGAATAGATTCCAGATCAAAGAAATTGCCTGCGATGGCCGACTTTTATAGCACTCTTGTTCCTCTTCCAAGACGCTGTGCACAATATTGCTGTAAAACGGAAGAAGCTGACGCTTGGTGCTCTCGAAGGAAAAAAGACGCAGCAGTCTCTGTGCGGCATGGGCCGGACGAGAACGGATATCATCCGGCTCGCGTCCTTCTCGGTGTTGTAGCCGGGGCAGCAGTAAAAACGTCTCGGTGTGCAGGTATTGAAGCGCATCGGTTCTGTGCAGAATATGACGGTGATTCACCTGATGGAAATGGATCACGGTTTGCTGTATGGTTTGCTGCATAACCGGTGCAGGCGGCTTGGTTTTTCGTTCGGGTCTTGTTTTGCGAAGCACGAGACTGTCGGAAAAATCCAAATGGATGTGATGTCCGACGGAGCAGCGCATGGGATGGACGGCACATAGCGGCCTTTTACGATTGGGATATTTCAATATACTCATAGTCGAGTTCAAACCGGTCGATAAGGAGCGTATTTTGCAGTGCATCTAGTTCACTCGCCTCCCATCTTTTTACCACCAATCCGGTCAGGGTATATACCTTGCCCAGCTTGTATTCCGGCATGAATGACCATAACTCCACGCGCATGGGCCAACCGATCCGCTCCCCGGTCAAATAGAAGGGGAAATACTCTCCAAAATAGGCGCCGCGTTCCAAACAAAGTGTACCGCATGACTTGACGGGACCGGGCAACACATGAATCCGGTCGTTCAATCCACCTTCCTGATAGACAAAGTTTTCCCGCGTGCGCTGCAAACCGGAAATTTTGGAAAAGCCAAACTCGGTTTTTTCGATCTGCACGTGGAAATTATAGGCGGCCAATGGGTCCACGGCATCGTTTCCTCCTTATTATCATACATCGAACAGATTTTTCTCTTCCGCATTGGCTTGTCGGTTGATCCTGCTGATCTCCTCACAGAATTTTTTCCGCTCGAGATGGGGTAACGCCATCACGGTTTCTAAATCCCAGTGAAAATAGTACGAGATGAATGCGAGCTGATGATACAGCTCTCTGGGAGATTGTAAATTCATCCCGCCCCCAGAAAATTTAAGGTATCGTTGAATTGTTGTCCGCAATGTGGACAGGTCACCTGAATCTGGGGTTTGTCTGTTTTGTTGATGATATCATACATATTTTGCAGGTATTCCATATCCGAGATGAACAGCCCTTCTATGGTTTCGGGGGTGATTTCGGTAAGTGTTCCCAAATTGACGATAACCCGGCTGAGCAGCACGGCGTTGACATAGCTTTCGTCTGCTTTTACTTTGGGATCGCGTAAAGCACTCATCTCATCGCCGGCTGTAGCCAGACGCATACGCCCTTCCCGGTGCAGGTTCCCTTCGGAATCGAGATATCCCTTGGGAAGCTGAAAGGGGTAAACGATTTGCAATTCCAATTCTATTCCTCCTTACTTGGTGCGTGTTACACCTTCTGTAACCAGTTCTAGACTCTCAATGGCTACTTCGTTGCTGGTAGCGTTGAAATCGGGCGCGGTGTATTTAGTGGGCCATGCCTTTTCCAGCTGCCATGAGGCAACCTCTTTCATTTCGTCATCCATCAGGGTGATGACCACTGTTTTGCGGGTAGCTTTGCCGGCCTGAATGTCCTTCATCCATGCGACAAAGATCTGGGAATCGGTTGTGCCGCGTTTAAGCGTTACATTGGAATACTTCAGGATGCCGGGCTGCTTGCCCGGTGTTTTGCCGGCTGTATTGCCTTCCCGATATTCGATCGGATCGGCAGTGACATCGGGAGAAGACACTTCATTGAATCCTGCTTCTTCCTTATTATCGATTAGCACTTTGTAGTTATATTTTTTATAGGGATAAATCATTTCTGCCATTGCGCGTTGCCTCCTTTATTAAGTGGCGTTTTGCGTGATCTGGGTGATGCGGAAGACGACGAATTCTGCCGGGCGCACCGGTGCCACTCCGATTTCACAAATTAGGCGACCGTTGAGAATGTCATCCTGCGTCATGGTCGTTGTGCCGACGTTGACATAGTAGGCCTGGTCCGCCGTTGAGCCCATCAGTGCACCGTTGCGCCGCTGCGTCTCCCAAAACAGCGAAATCGTGCCTTTCACCCGTGACCACAGCGCTTCATCGTTTGGCTCAAAAACCACCCAGCCGGTATTGGCTCGGATGGATTCCTCCAGAAAGATGAACAGACGGCGCACATTGATATATTTCCAGTTCCCGTCGCTTGAGCAGGTACGGGCGCCCCAGACCCGGATACCCTGACCCGGGATGGCGCGGATCAGATTGACGCCGTTGGGATTCAGCTTGCCCTGTTCCGCTTCATTGTAACTAACGGACAGACCTGTGCAGCCTTTGACAATTTCATTGGCCGGCGCCTTATGTACTCCGCGTTCCACATCCGTGCGGGCATAAATGCCGCAGACAGATCCTGAGGGCGGGATGAACACCGCACGCTTGAGCAGAGGGTCATATATTTGCACCCACGGCGCATACAGGGCGGCATACATCGTATCATACGCGCTGCGATGGAGATTGAGTTCGTCCACGCCGGTGCAGTCCAGAGGTGCATCCAACACAGCAAAGCGGTTGGTCAGGTTTTCGCAATGAGCGATCAGCTTAGCCTGCACATTGGCGTCGGTGACGCCGGGAATCGCCATGATGGATACATCCGTGATTTCTTGAAACGCTTCTATACCCGTGCGCTTGCCGGGGCCACCGTCGGTACCATTGAACACCCCTGCGTTGACGGCATTGAGCGTTCCGTTTAGGCCGTCGCGCAGTTCCACGCGCAGCTCCTCCATATCGGCGGTACCGCCGAGCAGCACCAGCAGGTCGTCCACTTTGTCCTCCAGCGTCAGTGTCATCGCCGCCATGGTGGATTTTTCTAAGGCGGCGATTAAGTAGTCGGGAGCGACTGGGTTCAGTGAACAGGCGGGGTACTTTTCTTCCTGTTCGCCGCAGCGAATGACCATATCGATGCCGCAAGCCTCGATTGTATGCTTCGGCACCAAATCGGTATCCACCGCATCATCCGGCAGCGCCTCGTCAAACGTAACCAACGTGCCGTTGACTGCAGTGATTTTTTGATAGGTCGTTTCACTCTCGGACCGATAGGCGATGATATCGCCCGCACGAAAACCGGCGGAATTCTTCAGTTGAAATTGTTTTCCGTTCGTGCCATCCTGCACCGCGAGAATTTGCGTTTTGGCGCGGACCGAGCGGGAAAAGAAAACCTGCATGGTGTTGGCCCACGCCCCGGGATCCAGCGCGGTAACGGTGACAGGCCCGTCCGGACTTTTGGCTGTGGCTGCGTCTTCCGGAGCTGCTCGCATGACATAGCAAGTGCTGCCGCCGTTTGTAAAAAACTGCTCGACTGCGTTGGGCAAAAAACGGTAAGGACCGTATTCCAACGCAGAGAGATATCCGCCAAATCGCCGCTGGTATTCCGCAAAGCTGGTCAGAAGAACAGGGCGACCGCTGACAGGGCCTTTTTCTGCCAGCCCGATAAAACCTGCCGTACTGGTTCCAACGCCTTCCATTGCCTTGACGCCGGAATCAAATTCCTCCACATATACACCCGGTGCTAAATACTCTGCCATAGTCAAATACCTTCTTTCTACAATGAACATGTCACGCCGGATAATTCGGCGAATGGTACAGAGATTGATTTATTTCATGCATACAGCAGATGGCTGCCGACGGTCAAAGCGGGCCGTCCACCTTTTTGGGAGTCTTGAGATGGAAACTTTGCACAGGGATAACCTGCTCCAGTCTGGTGCTGGGGATGACAATAGGCTCCATCACCAAATAGATAGCGGGCTGCAAACCGCTGCCGAAGCTCTGCCAGAGTGACGTTTTTTCCTGCCGTGTCAGGCATTCTAACCGGATGCTCAGCTTTTGTCCTTCCAACACAACAGGTTCGTTGTTGTGTAGCGCTCGGACCACTGCTTCCATCAGAATGATTTCGTCCTGCGCTGTCATGCTTTGAAACGCCATGCTGCGATTAGCATACACAAGAAAATGCAAGGAGATGTTCAGACTTGCCCCTTGCCGCTGGGTTTCGCTTATGCGGACGGGCAATGGTGTGCCGTAGGGACGAATCTCTTCAATATCATATAAAAATATACCGATTTGATAGTCCTGTTCCGCGTGGGGATAGGTTATGCGAATGCAGTCCTCATGGTTGAGCACCGCGGGAACCAGCGCTTCGTTCAATAGGTGCAGCAGCAGATCTCCTGCTTGTTGAAAAACAGGCTGCATACTCATGATGCCTTCCTCCATTTTGCGCTCTGATACCAGAGCGTCTGGCTTTTATCGCTTCTCCAGGCCGTGGTGGTTTCCAACGTATCGTTTGCCGCCACTGATCTTTCAAAATCCATTGCGGCTTTGTACTTTATCGGCGTGAAGCGATAGATAAACTGCCCCGTCTGCTTGACCGAAACGCTGTTCGAAGCGTTGTCGAGTGCATAATCACTGAACCATTCCTGCCAGATCAAGTTCTTGGTTGTGTATGACTGTTCGTTCTCCATGTGTTCGAGACCGGGCAGTTTTGCTCCGTAGGAAAGCACTTGCGTGATAAGAATAGAGCTGTGATCGCTTTCCGGAGACAGGATCTCATCGGTATAGTCTGTATTTTGCCGTGCAGATTCGGATGGCGTGCGCGCAGCGGATTTTGCAGGATCGGCATCGGATTGCGCGGTCGGACGCAGAGCGTCCAGCAATTCCTGCCGCTTCTGCTGCGCCTGTGTGTTCTCTTCGGCGGGAGAAATCAGTTCTACCGGACTTTGGGAAATGAACATTAGATGAAAATACGGATACACAAATGCGGTCACGTCTTCCCAGACATAGATTTGCCAGTGCTGGGAGAACGCCTGCTCCACTTCGGCTAAGGAAAGCCCCAGAAACGCATCTGCGCGCGGACGGGCGTCATAGACCGTTCCTTCGTAAAGAATCTGTCCGCTCGGGTGATAGATTTTTCCCACCCCGATTGGTTTGCCTGATGTAAACGTCCCTTCATAGCACAGGGAGTGGGTGCTTGCATCATACAGCTTTCCGCTGCCGTGATAAAGCCCGTGCGCAAAGGTGCCTTCATAAAGCAGAGAGCCGCTTTGCGTATACTCCTTTCCTGTCCCGTGCAGCAGACCTTCCGAAAAAGTTCCCTCTCGCAGTAAAATACCTGAGGAAGTGTATTCTTTCCCCTGTCCATTTAGTAAATCGTGAGAAAAGACGCCTTCCCGCAGCAATATTTCATCGGCAGCGTACTCTTTTCCCTCGCCTTCTAACATACCGTTTGAAAACTGTCCCTCGCTGATTACGCCGGTCTGTGGATCGGTTCTGCGTCCATATCCTTCGTATACGTTGGAAGACATATCGCCGGAATAGACCAACACACCATCGGAATATACGTTGGCATTCTTACCCTGATAAACGCCGTTCACTAACGGACCGTCGTAGCACAGCACGCCAAAGCGATCATATACCTTGCCTTTGCCGGTATACGCACCGTTGAGCACATCGCCGACATAGCGAATACATCCGGAATCGTCCTCGATCTGTACTACGCCGGAGATGGAGCGTAAGGCGGGGTCGTCGTAGTGATATATAGGCGGCGCATTGGGCAAGGGGTGCAGCAATATGGTTGGCGGGCCAAACACACCTAAGATGAGTAAGGATACCGTACCGATGATGGTGAGCGCAAGCCATTTTCGGATATAGACTGGTCCGATGTGCCAATAATTTTCCGGTCCGACCTTCGCTTTTTGCTGATTTGCAGATTTCATCACTTATCCTTCCATCCTTGCAGAAGATCTGTGTTTACATCTTTTTGCGCTGCATCGCGAAACGATTCACACCGAAACAGATACCAGTGTGCCGCTTCATCCCCCGGCATTGCGCGTAAAATCCCGGCAAACTTGCGCATGGCAGCGGCAAAATCGTGCTGACAGTATAGTTCCAGTGCCTGCGCCCAGAGCGCATCCACATTTCTCCAGGCAGATTGCCAGTCGGGCGTTCGCCAGACGGTTTCCTCATAAAATGTTCGTCCATCGTCCCAGCCCAGCAGGCGCAGACCGGCGGTATGGGAATCGCATCGTATGATTTTGGCGCCAAAACGGCGCATCAGGGCAATCGCATCGAATCTTCGGGCCATATAGGGGGTGAGCGCCAGCGGAAACAGCAAATGGCTGCCGCCAAATACGCCGAATTCAATCGATTCCTGCAAAACTGCCGCCGTGACGAAGTTATGGTCGGTGATGAAAGCTCTGGCGCACGCAAGCGCTGTCTCATCGTCAGCAAAGAATGCGGTGAGTGAATCCAGCCCTTCGTCATGGTCGATTACGATTCCGTCAAACGCGCCGATCATTTCGGTCGCATCGTTGATTAGGGGCATGATCCGGCTGTTTTCATGATCCGGTTGGCTGGGGGCCAGAATAAGTAATGCCGCGTCAATGGCTACCGTTTCGCCTGCCGTCAAGTCGGATACACTGGACTTGCCCAAAAAGTGCAACATGCTGTTTGGAACAAGCTTGCGGTACGAAAGATTCATGGTTTTGAGGGCGTTGAACTGAATCTTGGTTTCCAGAGAAAGCTGATTGAATACCAAAGCGATGTCATAAAGTTCGGTGTGCGGTATATCCGAAAGCACCATCTGGTTGCCCCCGCCGGAGGAATAGAATTCCTCCAGTGCTGCGCGTATGGAGTTCAGCGGGGCCAACAACCGCCGCGTTTTCCAAAGAAGCAGCAGAAACAGCAGGATACACACGGCCAGTATCGGTGCCATGCGCTGAAAAAACCGTGTTTGTCCTTCGAGCAGGATAACGCGCGGCAGGGATACCGTCACGCAGCAGAGTTGATCGCCCTGTTGAAAGGTTTGGCAATACAGGTAATTGGTCGATAGCGCTTCGCGCAGCATCCGGATGCTGGCGGTGTGGGAATAAAACGTTTCATTCACTGCCAGAACATAGCTGTGGCTTTCCACATCTTCCAGTAAATATCCTGCGGGTATGTGATTATCATATCCGATAGCAGGACCGTCTGACGTTTGCCGGAGGACCCGCAAAGTATACGTCTTGCCCTCCTCTGCTAATGCGGCATATATCTGATTGCGCATTTGCCGGACTATATTATCGAGCTCTTGGTCGGTCATGCGTGTATCCGATTCCAAAGAAAGCGCTAGACTGCCGCCGATCAGATGTAAAGTTTGATACGCTTCGTCCAAAAGGGTGCTCTGATAGGCGCGGTATTGAATCGCGGTTACGGACACCAGCAGAATAACGGCGGCAAGCAACTCAAAAAGCGTCAAACGTGTAGACAGACGGGGAGAGCGCAAAATTCTTTCAAACCAAAGGCACGCAAGCAGCAATATTATCAGCGCGACCAGCGCAATAGGCCAACTATGCTGCCAAAAGAGCATCAGTCGGTGGCGGCCGAGGTGAAGCGTATCCATGCTCCATTCTTCGCCGACGATGGTCACGCCGTCATCCGAACTGAAAACCCCTGCAACGCAAAGATTGCCGTCGGCATTTTGGTATACCGTGTATGCAGCATACTGATCATAGGTATCGTTGGAATGAGGAATGATGTCGGTTCCCTTCCGGAACAGCTCTACAGAACCGTCCGCATCAATTTTATAAATATCGCCGGTGATACTGTCGGACAGGAAGCCGTACTGGTCACAGAAAAAGGGTTGCTGTGGGGTTGTACTCTGTCCATCCAGTAAATTCCGTACTTGCTGTCCGTTGCGCTCCAAATGCACTTGACAGGAATTTGACACCCAAATAAGCTGCTTTTGCCCTGACAAGCTGAAAAAGAGAACATCCGCGTCCTGCAGAGGTTGCTCTAATTGATAACTGCTGGTTTCCGGATCGAAGGACAGGGAATATCCGTTTCCATGCGTATCCGTTCCGCCCAGCAGGAGGGAGCCGTTGTCGGTTAAAGCCAGGCTTTGCCAGACAATATCGGATGCGCGTTCATCCGGCAGACCGGACAGATCCAGGATGGTTCGGGGCGTCATGGATTGTTCTTCCAAACAAAATGACACCAATTTTTGGGTGGTTTCGCCATCGTGATATGTAGCCTTGATGGCGTAAATCTGCTCGCCGCTGACTGCCAGCCGTTCGATTCCCTGATCGGAATCGAGCCGGCAGTAATTGAGCAATGTGCCGCCGGTATCCATGCGCAGAAGAAAGCTGTCCTGTTCTCGGGACACCACGCACAGGACGGTTTCATCCGTGACTGTAATGGCGGAAATATCACCGCTTAGTGTCGGCAGATAGGTATTACGTTGCAGCAGGCTCACACTGCTGCCAACCGCCAGCGATAGCAGCAATACGGCGGCGGTATACAGATAAGCATGCTTGTGCTTTGCCAGCCAAGAAAAAAATCGGCTCATTGCGCGCCTTCTTCCTCTTGGTGCAGTACCTGATCACCAACTGTGGGCATCCCGCGCCAAGTGCTGTTTTGATTGTTTTCCCATATCCGATAAGTGCCAACCAGTGACAGCAGTGCGGCAACTGCCAGACATGCTGCGACAATACGCATCGTCATCGGGGCGTATCGGGTGGCTGTTTGTTCGATTCGGGCACGTATTTTTTGCAAAAACCAGTCCGCAGGAAGAAGCTCCTCTGGCAAAGCGGCAAGATCCTGCTGTAGGGAATCCCATTGAGAGTAAGCCCCCAGATCACAGCGCAGTAAGAACAGCTGCATTTCAACCGGAAAACGACGTTGATCGGCGGCGCTTAGATTCGCGGTCAAAATTTCTTTGATCAACGCTGCAACAGAATGGATCATTTGCTCCGGTGTAATGCCAGACCGCCAGACCGATAGTTTGGGCAGCAGATGCAAATAACAGCGCTGCGAGGCAAAACACAGGTTTTCTGTTGCGGCGGACAGGGCAATCAGGCTTGGCACCACAGGAAAACCAATGAGTTCCGCAAGCAAAGATAAGCAGCAATCCCTTCTTTGCCCCAAACTCGGCTGGGTGGCAGACAACCATGCCGGTAAGGTTTGACCTTCCTGCCACGGCAGAAGCAAATCCAGCACGCCTTGAGACAGGCGCACGGAAAGATGCGCTTTGGACTGCGCCAAAACCTCTTTCTGTATGGCAGGATTGCGAATGCGGATGCGAATTTCCTTTGCTCCCGATGCGTCTTGGCACAGTTCCGAACACCCCGCTTGGCTGTTATGCGCCCGGTATAGCACGGTCAGTCCTTCAAATATTGCCTGCTGCATGCTGCATCCCTTCTTCCACGGCTTGAACAATTACAAAGGCGCTGATGCGGGTTTCCGGCTTTTCCAGGATCTGTGCGCATACCTGATATAGGCCTTCCCGTTCCGGCGCCGTATAAATGCCGTCTCTTGTAATCAGACCTGCCTGCTTTTCCGGCACGAAAAACTCACAGGGCATGTTGCCTTCTTCAAAAATCGGAACAAAGTGGATGACTTCGCCAGGTTTAACATAAGCCACACTGGGCTCCAAACGAATGAGTTTATAATTGGTTATCGGCTGCTCCACCTCCTCCTCTGTTCGCCATGCAAACCAGCGAAGGTGCAGCGCAGATTGATGCAAAGGCGCCTTGATGCGCACAGCCAATTCAAAGGTGCCTTTATCCGGATGAATCCGAATGCCTTTGTCCAGATTCTGTTCATAACTGCCGCTGCTCTGTACAAACAGGGAAACATCACCAAACAGTAAATCGGTACTGTTGCGATCTGCTTGTACAGAAGGATAGATATGCTCAATGCCGAAATCCACATAGACCGATCCGGGTCCGAGACGATGCATAATCTCATTGCTGTACAAAATCTTCCCTGCCTGCAAATGCAGTCCCGCCTGTAAGGTGACCACTCCGGTGGTCATATGCCGTACCCGCGGATTGGGTTTTGCTGCAGGGACGCTATGCGTTTCCGACACAGCCTTTTGGGCAGATGCTGCATCCGGCTGCGCTGCGGACGGGAAAAAGGTGCTGCACTGATGCAGCCTTTGTGTAATCGCCGGAAAATGCGCTCGATACCTTTCATATAAAGGCACGACATCATCCAGCAAAAAACCATCGTCATACCGCAAAAAGCGAATGCCTGCAATTGGAATGCCGCGGCATTCTTCATCTCCATACAGCTGTTGTAAGGAAAGAGAGGAGAGCTGCGCGGATAAGACTTCCAGAGGATCGCGCTGCGTCAGTTTTAGCTCTTCGTAAAAACTGCTTTTGGCATATCGTTTCCGCCCCTGGATTTGAACGGTCAGTCCGTCAGAGGACAGGGTGAACGGCGCGGATCGCGCTGTCGTATCCGGAACGACGGTCAGATCTATTGAGATAAAGCCGCAAGGAACTTTGACGCATTGCTCCCAACATAACCGTTTCTCTCCGTTTTCCATACAAAAACCGGGAAGCTCCGGCTGATAGAGAATGCGAACCGTAATGGTATCAAGTGAAAAATTTTGCAGAATCAGGCGGATTTTGGAGGGGTGCTGTGCAGATAAAACGCGGGGAATCACCTGCTCAATGTGAAGCGTTTCATCCTCAAAAATCATACTGCGCGAATAGAGGGATGCGTCCACCGCATCCGGGGGAAGAAAAGACATATCGCTCAGGGCGAACGTGTAGCGTTCCGCACATACCGTGTACTCTTGTTGCTCCTCCTGTTCGCCGGCGACTGTGACGGGATCTTTTAACTCTTCGCGATAAGAAAGCCACAGCAATGCCGTCTCTCCGTTCAGATCGTCAAATCCGGGGAGGGTGCGGATGCGGCAGATGGCCGGTTCATCTACGATGATGCATCGCCCCAGATCATCCACCGCCATGCCGGGCGAGATTAAAAGGGAGTCAGAGTCCAGTCGCTGCACTTCCAGGCCGCATGCAGGGCCTGTTCCGAATATCCAGCGGCCGAGAAACTGAAATTTATGATCCATGTAGGCTAATTCTCTGGAAAAATCGGCCGAGCGCATTCGCTTATGGGGAAAGTAGCGGTTTTTTTCAAAGGGAAATAGAAATTGCACAGCCATCCTCCTTCTGAATACCGGTTTGGCTTTATCCGAACAGAACAATCGTAAATGCAAGGTATTCATGACAAAATCAACATTTTGTATATCTGTCTATGGCGCAATGCTGCGCAACTTAATCGACAGGCGTGCAAAAAGGCTAT
>NZ_CAXTXI010000011.1:0-114405 GCF_964248325.1 Agathobaculum sp. Marseille-P7918
GTTGAGAAGGTTGACGTGCAGCTGTCCGATGCGGACCTGCAGACCAAGGTTCTGGAAGTAGTCAAGGAAGCCAAGGAGCTGGTTGACCTGACCGGCGCTGAAGTGGTCGTATCTGTCGGCCGCGGCATTTCCAAGGACGTTGAGACCGGTATCAAGCTGGCAGAAGAGCTGGCTGGCCTGTTCGGCGGCGTTGTTGGCGGTTCCCGTGCAGCAATCGACTCCGGCTGGCTGACGGCTGACCATCAGGTAGGTCAGACCGGCAAGACCGTACATCCGAAGCTGTATGTTGCGCTGGGCATCTCCGGTGCTATCCAGCACAAGGCCGGCATGCAGGATTCCGAGTGCATCGTAGCAGTCAACAAGGCTGACTCCGCTCCGATCTTCGACGTTGCCGACTACGGCATCTGCGGCGACCTGTTCAAGGTTGTTCCGATGATGATTGACGCTATCAAGGCGGCACAGGCTTCCAAGTAAAGCGCTCTCCCCCGCTGATCCCTCGGACAGCACTGATTGTACCTCCTATTCTCTGCCACGGGCCGGAGCATCCCGCGGTGTATATGATCCGCTGCAAAGCCACAGCAGATCCGGTGCTGTCTCCTTCCCGTTCAGTGTGGATTCTCTTTATAAAGGCCGCAGAGCAAATGCTCTGCGGCCTTTTTCTGCCTGTTCTCGTTTTTTACTAAGAAAATACAAAACCCGACAGCCATTCAGCTGCCGGGTTTACTTATACCGTTTTACTCACCCATCACTTGAAAAACAATATCCCGCGTGCGGTCGCGGGTATCGCACTCGACCAGCGTCAGGTTCTGCCACGGACCGATGGTGATTTCCCCTTCCACAAACGGAATGACGATAAACGGAGAAAGCAGCGCCGCCTTGATGTGCGACGAACCATTGTCATCGTGCCACGTATCATGATGGTGATAATGAATCACGCGACCGGTTTCATCCGTATAGGGCGAAAACACATCCATCGCGGCCTTGAGGTCATGATGCACCATCCCCGGCTCAAACTCTAATGTAGTCAGGCCCGCTACACCGCCGGTTGTAAAACCGGTGATGATACCGGACTTCATCCCCGTTTCGCGGCAGGCATTGTGCACCGCAGCGCGAAAATCATCGGTTACGTCGATCATACCCATATGAGCGCGAGTACGATAGGTTTTTGTTTCCGTATAGACTGCCATTATCCTTAGACTCCTTTACAGACACTGCAAATACTGTCCGTACAGTGTTTTTGCCAAATCCGACGCATGCCGCTGCAGCGTCTGGCGGCTGATATAGCCCCGCTGATACGCGATCTCCTCCAGACAGGCGATATATCGACCACTCTCATCCTGCACACGCTTGACCTCCTGTGCGGAATCGAGCAGATTATCCGCTGTGCCGGCATCCAGCCAGACGAAATCCTCGTCCAGCTTCACCACACGCAATGCGCCTCGGCGCAAATATTCCAGATTCACATCCGTAATTTCCAGCTCGCCGCGTGCGGACGGCTTGAGATTATGTGCAATTTCCATGACCGAATTATCATAGAAATAGAGTCCGGGTACAATATAATTGGATTTGGGGTAACGCGGCTTTTCCTCGATAGACACCGCACGGCCCTCCTCATCAAATTCCACCACGCCAAATGCGCGCGGATCATCCACATGATAGCCGAATACACAGGCGCCCTGCCCCAGACGCAGCGCCTGCTGCAAATAGCTCTCAAAATCCGGCGAATAAAAGATATTATCTCCCAGTACGAGGCAGACATCATCCTCGCCGATAAACTGCTCACCGATTAGCAGTGCGTCCGCGATACCGCGTGCCACCTCCTGCACTTCATAGGTGATATGCACGCCAAAGCGTCCCCCCGAACCGAGCAGCCGGTAAAACGGACCTTCCTCTCCGGGTGGGATGATGATAAGAATGTCACGAATGCCCGCCTGCAGCAGTACCGCCAGTGGATAATAAATCATCGGCTTGTCGTATACTGGTAACAACGGCTTGCAAATCGGCCGTGTCATCGGATACAGGCGTGAGCCCTTTCCCGCAGCAAGAATAATTCCTTTCATATGCTTTTCCTCTATCTATATTCTGTATTGCGAACCTATTATAGCATATTTTACATCGCGTTTCCATAGAAAAATGGCCAAATCCCCTAATATGCAGGCGGGATTCTCCCCACCCGAAACTATGCGCACCGTGCAAAGCGGCAGCTGCATCAGCAAGCCGCCGCTTTGTCTGTCATGATTCCGTATAAGGCGCATCCGTATCAATGACCACAGTCTGCAAATCACCGTTCCACTGTACATCAAAATCCAGAGCCGCGCCCAAATCACGCAGCTTAAAATAGTTGTTGCCGCCGATCTCGTAAGCGGTGAGGTTGAGCGCCGTGTCCCCCAGATAAACCGTCGCCTCGGTCAGCGCAGCTGCTCTGCTGCCCGTCGGAAGATCGGCCAGCTCGCCGCCCACCGGTGTGTAAGCCGTATCAGCCGTCAAGTCAATGCGCTGCGCCGCGCCGTTCCATGCCACCTCGAACTGTGCATCCGTGCCGGACAGCGCCTGCGCCAAATCGCGCAGCTTAAAATAATTGTTGCCGCCGATTTCATACGCTGCCAGCGATACAGGCTCACCATCGATCGTCACTTTATGCGAGGACACCACCGCTGTCGGGTTGGTCAGCGCGCGCAGCGCGGTAATCGTCTGCTGCACCGTACCCTCCACGCTGTCCTGCGCCGACGGGGTGTTCCAATAGGAATAACTCTTTTCCGTCATGCCCGTAGTAAGCTGTGCCAGCGCGGATTTCAATTCCTCACTCGAAACCGGCTGCCCATTGACCGAGCAGATATGCGCGCCCCACGTACCATCCGGATTTTCACCAATTGCATCCACATAGGTCAGCGCCGCCGTCATCTGATTGCCCTGTTTGGTCAGATATTGCACCTCGCCGCCGTTCATCACCTCATAGCCGTCCACCAAATACGCCTTATCCGCATCGATGTACAGCTGCGTGACAGGCGAAACATCCGTGCCGAAGTTGCTCACCCGCTCGGGAATCTTCAAATCCACCAGCCCACCGTCGTAGGTATACAGGTGCTGACCGCTGAAGCTGCCGCAGTACAGTTCGGGTGTGCCGTCGCCGTCAAAGTCCACCAGCTGCGCCAGCGAAAGCCCCTGCCACATGCCGCTCAGCGGACTGTCCTTCGACGCTGTTGACGCCGTACCGTATTTTTCCTGCAGCTGCACAATCGCATCCAGATATGCCCGTGCGCCCTTGGGTGTCAAATCCCCCGTCGTGCCTGCCGCACCCGCAGCACCCAGACACATTGCTCCCGTCAGCACTGCACACAAAAGCTTCTTTCCCTGTCCGGACATCAGTCATCCTCCTTTTTACATGTTCAGAATGGTTTCCGACTGCCTTTGCTGCTTTCAGTATACTGTGCCGCCCCACCGCTGTCAAGGCATCCGGACCGGACGCGCTAATTCGTGCATACAGACGCAAACGCGCCAAAATTGCCAGTTTTGTACGCATAATTGACGTGAATTTTGATGATAACACAGGTGGAAAACCTACCAAAAAGCGGGTATAATAATATCTGCACGAAAATTATCCGCAGATGGAGGAATAGATATGGTTCGTAACGATTTGCGCAACATCGCCATCATTGCACACGTTGACCACGGCAAGACCACGCTGGTCGACCAGATGCTCAAGCAGGCAGGCGCATTCCGTGAAAATCAGGTGGTGGAAGAGCGCGTCATGGACTCGGGCGACATCGAGCGTGAACGCGGCATCACCATTCTGGCAAAAAATACTTCGGTACATTACAAGGGCGTAAAAATCAACATCGTCGATACCCCGGGCCACGCGGACTTTTCCGGCGAGGTCGAGCGTATCCTCAAGATGGTGGACGGCGTTGTGCTGCTGGTTGATGCAGCGGAAGGCCCGATGCCCCAGACCCGTTTCGTCCTCCAGAAGGCGCTGGAATTCGGTCACAAGATCATCATTGCCATCAACAAAATCGACCGTCCGGACGCGCGTCTGGGCGAGATCGGAGACGAGGTGCTCGAGCTGCTTTTGAACCTCGACGCATCCGACGAGCAGCTGGACAGCCCGATCGTTTACTGTTCCGGCCGTGCGGGCACCGCATCCATGTCCCCGAACACCGAGGGCACCGACCTGACCCCGCTGTTTGAGCAGATCCTCGAGCATATCCCGGCGCCGCAGGTTGACACCGAAGGCCCGACCCAGATGCTGGTTTCTTCGATTGACTACAACGAATATGTCGGCCGCATCGGTATCGGCCGTATCGAGCGCGGCTCGATGAAGGTTGGCCAGCAGGTCACGGTCTGCGACTATCACGGCGCAACCCAGCCGTACAACGCCAAGGTTGTCACACTCTACACCATCGAAGAACTCGACCGCAAGCCGGTGGACGAGGCCAAGGCGGGCGAAATCGTATGCTTCTCCGGCATCGAGAACGTTACCATCGGTGAAACGCTGTGCGAC
Source organism: Agathobaculum sp. Marseille-P7918 (assembly GCF_964248325.1). Classification (NCBI taxonomy): domain Bacteria; kingdom Bacillati; phylum Bacillota; class Clostridia; order Eubacteriales; family Butyricicoccaceae; genus Agathobaculum; species Agathobaculum sp. Marseille-P7918. The sequence goes on from NZ_CAXTXI010000011.1 coordinate 4,499, forward strand.
CCGGAGCATGTTGAGCCGCTGCCCTTCGTCAAGATTTCCGAGCCGACGGTTGAAATGACCTTCTCGGTCAACGATTCGCCGTTTGCCGGCAAGGAAGGCAAGTTCGTCACCTCGCGTCATCTGCGTGAGCGCCTGTTCCGTGAGCTTCTCAAGGACGTATCGCTGCGTGTCAACGAAACCGACACAACCGATGCTTTCCGTGTCTGCGGCCGCGGCGAGATGCACCTGTCCATCCTGATCGAGAACCTGCGCCGCGAGGGCTATGAGTTCCAGGTCGGCGCACCTAAAGCACTATTCAAGGAAATCGACGGCGTCAAGTGCGAGCCGGTCGAGCGCATGATTGCAGACGTACCGCAGGACGCGGTCGGCGCTATCATGGAAAAAATGGGCAGCCGCAAGGGTGAGCTGGTCTCGATGAACCCCAAGGGCGCAGACCGCATGCGTTTGGAGTTCCTGATTCCGGCGCGCGGCCTGTTCGGCTACCGCACCGAGTTCCTGACCGACACCAAGGGCGAGGGCGTGCTCAGCTCGGTGTTCCACAGCTATCAGCCGTACAAGGGCGATATTCAGAAGCGCACCACCGGTTCTTTGATTGCGTTCGAGACGGGCGAAGCCGTTGGCTACGGCCTGTTTAACGCACAGGAGCGCGGACCGCTGTTCATCGGTCCGGGCACGCCGGTGTATGAAGGTATGGTCATCGGCGAGAATCCGCGCGGCGACGATATGGCGGTCAACGTCTGCAAGAAAAAGCAGCTGACCAATATGCGCGCCTCCGGTTCGGACGATGCGCTGCGCCTGATTCCGCCGCGCCAGATGTCGATTGAGGCTGCACTTGAATTTATCTCCGACGATGAGCTGCTGGAAATCACCCCCAAGAGCGTGCGTATCCGCAAGAAGATCCTGTCCAACACCGAACGTTTGAAAAAGGTCAAGGGCGGCAAGAAATAATTCATTTTTATCATAACAAAGGAGTTTTCCCATGTCTGTTAAGCAAGTACTGCATACTGATCTCGCACCCGCAGCGGTTGGCCCGTATTCTCAGGCCATTGCAGCAAGCAAGATGATTTTCACCTCGGGCCAGATCCCGATCAATCCCAATACCGGCAAAATCGAGGCAACCACCATCGAAGAGCAGACCGAACAGGTTATGCAGAACCTGCGCTGCGTGTTGGCTGAAGGCGGCGTTTCGTTTGACCGCATCATCAAGACCACCTGCTTCCTGGCGGATATGAACGACTTCGCGGCATTCAACGGCGTGTACGGCAAGTACTTCCCGGAAAACGCACCGGCTCGTTCCTGCGTACAGGTTGCGGCGCTGCCGATGGGCGCAAAGGTTGAGGTCGAGGTTATCGCGGTACAGGGTTAAGCTCCCTACCGCATTCAAACAAAAAGAGGACGGAATTTCCGTCCTCTTTTTTCACATCAAAAGCCTTCTTTTACTTTGACCGCCTGCAAATACTGCCACAGCAGCCATACGATGACCGCCACGATGACGATCTGCACTACGAGCGCCAAAAACGGGGACACGGCGCTCCCAATCCTATAGGCGAACCCACCGATGAGTTGCAGCCAGAAGCACCAGCGGATACGCCCCTGCGGGTAGTCATAACCACGCGGCACAATGAGTTCGTCGAGTGCGGAATAAAAATAATAATTCGCCACCAGCATCACAATCAGTCCCGCCAGCGTCACCACCAACAGCAGAATGCTCAGCGCCGACCCAATCGCCAAAATCGTCAGGAGCAAGCCGCCAAAAGTCAGCGCAAAGCTGATTAGCAGCATGCGCCATGCGCGTCCCATGCCGTCTGACACTTCTCGCATCGCGTACACCTCATACAGCTGCACGATATTCACCACCAGCGATACGATTGACACCACAATATTGTCAAACGGCATCAGCACCAACGCAATCAGCTGCACCAGCCAGTAGATCCACAGGTTGTGATAAATCGGCTGCTGATAGCTTCCCAACTCTTCATTCATCTCAATCCCTCCTTTGATGCATTCATGATACCAGACCATATTATGCTTTTCAATAAAAATCCGGTAAAATTTGTAGCGATCGCACGCTCTGCGGCGTATTCTCAGTGAAAGGAGGCGGGAGTGCATGACAGCCAAAACACCGGAACAGCTCATTTACGATTATGGAAACACCGTCTATCGGCTCGCTTACGCGCAAACGCGCAGTCAGCACGACGCGGATGATATCTTTCAGGAAGTATTCCTGCGCGTAGCGCAGAATCGACCGGTATTCGACAGTGAATCCCATGAAAAGGCATGGATATTGCGTGTGACACTCAACTGTCTGAAAAGCCACTGGCGCGCGGCGTGGCGGCGGCATGATGTGCCGCTTGATGAGCGCATCCCGTTCCCCGCACCGGAGGAACGCGCACTGGATAACGCGCTGCGCCAGCTATCCCCCAAATACCGCGCCGCGGTACATCTGTTTTACTATGAGGGCTATTCCGCCGAGGAAATTGCGCGCATGACGGGCGAAAAACCGTCCACCATCCGCACACGGCTGACCCGCGCCCGGGCGCAGCTCCGCGACCTGCTGAAAGGAGAGAGCGATGATGAACTTTGAACACACCTACCGCAGCATGAATGACCACATTGAACCGTCTGATACACTGGTCAGCGATACGCTGACGCGCATCCATCAGGGACAGCGGCCCAAACGCCGACTGCGGCGCGGATTATTCGCCGCACTGGTCGCCGCACTGCTGCTGGGCTGCATCACACCAGCCCTTGCCGCCAATATTCCCGCCGTATATCAAGCGCTGTACCTTATTTCCCCTGCATTGGCGCAAAATCTTATACCGGTTAACGAGTCCTGTGAGGATAACGGCGTAAAGATGGAAGTGGTGTCTGCTGTCATTGACGGTAATACCGCCATGGTATATCTTTCCCTGCAAGACCTGATTGGTGACCGTTTTGACGAGACAATCGACTTATTTGACAGCTACCATCTGAACTTCCCCAGCCGCACCGGTGTAACCGGGCACTGCGATTTCGTTTCCTATGACGAGCAGACACGCACCGCTTTGTTTTTGGTTACGCTGGAACAGTCGGACGGCTCGCCGATTCCCACCGGCAAATATACCTTCTCAGTGCGTCAGCTGCTCAGCGGCAAGCAAACGCTGGAAGACACAGCCATTCCACTGTCTCTTGCGGATGCCTCGATTGCACCGGAAACCCTGTGGATTAACAGCCAGTCACGCGATCCTTATATCAGCGGCGGCAGCGCTGTCGATGCCGATAGCCTGCCAGACAGCGCATGGTTTCTTGCGCCGCAGGCACCGCTGTACGAGCCAGCCGACCATCTCGCCATCACCGGTATGGGCTGGATCGACGGTCAACTGCACCTCCAGCTTCGCATGCGGCAAAAATCCACACTCGACACTCACGGATGGCTGTATCTGCAAACCCCATCCGGAGAAGTGGTCAGCTCTGCCTATACGCTTTCTTTCACCGAACACCCAGATGCCGATGACCGCACGGACTATCAGGAATTCATCTTCGATGTCACTCCGGAACAGGCTGCGGACTATATTCTGTACGGCAGTTTCTACACCGCTTCCAATCTGACCGAAGGCGACTGGCGTGTCACCTTCCAACTGGAGGACCAATAACCGCTTCAGGCACAAAAAAGGCTTCGGAATCCTGTGGTTCCGAAGCCTTTCTTCTGCTTTGCAGCAAATTAGTTCTGATGCTCCTCGATATACTTGACAATGTCACCGATGGTGCTCATCTGAGTAGCCTCTTCGTCAGAAATCGTCACGCCGAAGTTCTCTTCGAGGTCCATCATCAGCTCGACAACGTCCAGAGAGTCTGCGTTCAGATCTTCCTTTACCTTGGTATCCATAGTCATGGTGGAAGCGTCGGCGTCAAACTTGTCAGCCAGGATCTCGCAAACCTTTTCAAACATGGGAATTACACTCCTTCATTTTCATCTTGATTTATTTGTCTGAAAATCCCGATTTTGCGGAACTTTTCATACCGTTTTTGCAGCATTGTATCCATATCCGGCTCGGCAGCCAGCTCTGCAAGCTGATCGCGCAGCGCACGACCCACATTGCGGATAAGCTGTGCATTCGTCTGTCCCTCGGGCACAATGCCTTCAATCATGCCGAAATTATATAAATCCTGCGCGGTAATACGCAAGGTATCCGCAGCCTCGGCCTCACGGCTGGGATCTTTCCACAGGATGGATGCGCAGCCGCGCGGCGAAATGACCGAATACAATGCATTTTCCAGCATCAGGACGCGATCGGCCACGGCCAGCGCCAGCGCCCCCCCCGATCCGCCTTCGCCCGTCACAATCGAGATGACCGGCGTGCGCAGTTCGATAAACTCATACAGGCAGCGGGCAATCGCCTCGCCCTGTCCGCGCTCCTCCGCACCCACGCCCGGAAATGCGCCGGTCGTATCGACCAGGCATATCACAGGACGATGGAATTTCTCCGCCTGATGCGCAAGTCTCAGCGCCTTGCGGTAACCCTCCGGATTGGCCATTCCAAAGTTCGCTGCCATCTTTTCCTCGGTCGTCTTGCCCTTACGGTGGCCGATGACGGTCACCGGCATGCCGTTGAACAGGCCGATGCCCGCGCAAATCGCATGATCCTCGCCAAAATACCGATCGCCGTGCAGCTCGACAAAATCGGTGAACAGCTCACCAATATAGTCCTCGATCTGTGGACGCTTAGGATCATGAATGATGCGCATTTTTTCACTTGCAGGTTTATTCGCCATAGTGCCACACCTGCCGTTTCTTGGGTTTGGGCTGTCGATGGTGCTTCAGAAGCGTCTCGAGCGTGCCCTTTAGCTTGTTACGCGGAACTATTTTATCACAGAAGCCGTGCGAAAGCAAGAACTCGGACGACTGAAAATCGTCCGGCAGTGTCTCGCCGATTGTGCCTTCGATAACGCGCCGTCCGGCAAAGCCGATGGTCGTACGCGGCTCAGCGAGGATAATGTCGCCCAGCATGGCAAACGACGCAGTGACGCCGCCGGTGGTCGGGTCGGTCAGCACGGTGATATACAACAGCCCTGCGTCTGAGTGCCGGCGCGCCGCCGCCGAAACCTTAGCCATTTGCAGCAGAGAGAACATGCCCTCCTGCATGCGCGCGCCGCCCGAACAGGTAAACAGCACCACGGGCAGACCTTTTTCGGTCGCGTATTCAAACAGGCGGGTCAGCTTTTCGCCCACCACCGAGCCCATGGACGCCATCATGAAATGACTGTCCATCACGCCGATGCAGGTTTCTACCCCGCCGATGCGGCACACGCCGGTCTTGACTGCGTCCGGCATGCCGACCTTTTCAGCCAGCTGCGCCGCCTTGTCCGCGTAACCCGGAAAATCAATCGGGTCGGCAGGCGCCAGATCGGCATACAACTCCATAAAGCTGTCCTTATCCGCGATCTGACGAATGCGCGTGCGCGCGAGCAGCCGCCCGTACCGGCCACAATGCGGGCACACATACAGGTTTTTACCATAGGCATAGGCTTTCAGCTCTGCGCCGCAGCCTTTGCACTTGACTACCTTGACGCCCGTTTCCTCCTGCGGCTTCATCTCCATAGAGGTTTCCCGCGTTTTCTGGAATAAATCGAGCAGCATGGCGCTTCCTCCCCTCTTTTATCGCTCAAAATCTCCGTTTGCAATCGAATTGACGTTAAACTCCGCGTCCTCAAATGCTTTGGAACGCAGAATGTGCATCTGATAGTCCGTGCCGGTCACGACGCCCTCAAACAGCGTTTCCGCCAGCGCCCGACGCATACGGGCAATCGCCTGCTGCCGGTCCGCGCCGTAGACAATCAGCTTGCCTATCATGGAATCATAGAACGGCGGGATTTTATACCCCTGATACGCCGCTGTATCCATGCGCACACCCGGTCCGCCCGGCAGATGCATGGACACCAGTGTGCCCGGGCAGGGCGCGAAGTCGCGCGACGGATCCTCCGCATTGATGCGGCATTCAATCGCATGGCCGCGCAGCTCCAGATCATCCTGTGTGAAGGACAGCGGCTCACCCGCCGCCACGCGGATCTGCTCGCAAACGAGGTCAACGCCTGTCACCTGCTCGGTGACCGGATGCTCAACCTGAATGCGGGTATTCATCTCGCAGAAATAGAAGTTGCGGTCGCTGTCGACCAGAAATTCAATCGTTCCCGCGTTGCGGTAGCCCACGCGCTTTGCCAGATCCACTGCCGCCTTGGTCATTTTCGCGCGCAGCTCAGGCGTGACAAAGGCCGACGGGCTTTCCTCGATCAGCTTCTGGTGGCGGCGCTGCACCGAGCACTCGCGCTCAAACAGATGCACCACATTGCCGAAACTGTCTCCCAGAATCTGCACCTCGATATGGCGCGGATTATGAATATATTTTTCCATGTACAGGCGGCCGTCGCCAAAGTTTGCGACCGCTTCCGCCGCTGCGCTGTCGTATGCGTCCTTGAGGCCGCGCACGTCCTGCGCCACGCGGATGCCTTTGCCGCCGCCACCGGAGGCCGCCTTGAGCATGACCGGATAGCCAATGCGCTCTGCCTCGGACAGTGCTTCATCAAAATCGCGCAGCGGGCCGTCCGTACCCAACGCAACCGGAACGCCCGCCGCAATCGCGTTGCGCTTGGCCTCGGATTTATCGCCCATCAGGCGGATAGTCGCGGCGGTCGGTCCGATGAAGGCCAGACCGGCCTGCGTAGTCCGCTCGGCAAAGTCCGGGTTTTCGGACAAAAAACCGAAGCCCGGATGAATCGCCTGACACCCCGACGCAAGCGCCGCCGAAATGATATTATCCATATTCAGATAGCTGTCCGCCGCGCGGGCCGGACCGATGCACACCGCTTCGTCCGCAATTTGCGCGTGCAGCGCTTCGCGGTCAGCCTCGGAGTACACCGCGACCGAAATCACACCCAAGTCGCGGCACGCCTGAATGATGCGGACCGCGATTTCTCCGCGGTTCGCAATGAGTACCTTTTGAAACATGTCTTTCCCCGCCTCAGTCCATGATGACCATGCACTTGATCTCCGCCTCGGCTGCCTTCTGGTCGCCCACCCAGGCAACGCCCTCGGCTACCGCCATCGGGCCGCGGCGCTTGATGAACTTGACCTCCAGCCGCAGCGTATCGCCCGGCTTTGCCATCGCGCGGAATTTGGCCTTGTCGATGCCGGTATACACCGCGGTCTTGCCGCGAAACTCCGGAATGGACAGCAGCGCCACGCCGCCGACCTGTGCCAGCGCCTCCAGACGGAACACTGCAGGCATGATCGGGTTGCCCGGGAAGTGTCCCTGGAAGAAAAACTCGTCTCCCGTCAGGTGCAGCGTACCAACCGCGTGCTCCTCATCCATTTCAAGGATTTCGTCCACCAGCAGCATAGGCGGACGATGCGGCAGGATCTCCATGATCTGTTCTTTATTCAGCATATATCTTATACCTCTTTCTCATCCAGCGCAAGCGGATTTTATCAATCTAATGCTTTTTTATTCAAGACAGGGGGCTTTGAAAAGCCCCCTTAACCTCATTCAATGATAACAACCGTCTGGTTATACTCGACCATGTCGCCCGGCTGCGCCAGAATGCGCACGACCGTGCCGTCGCACGGTGCCTTGATCTCATTCATGGTCTTCATCGCCTCGATGATGAACAGCGTGTCGCCCTCCTTGACCTTCTGGCCGACCAGCACAAACGGCGGCGCATCCGGTGCGGGAGAAGAATAGAACGTACCCACCAGCGGGCTTTTGACCGGCGTGCCTGCGGGCAGCTCCTCGGCAGCGGGAGCCGTTTCGCCCGCAGCGGCAGGCGCAGCAGCAGGTGCTGCTGCAACGGGCGCGGCCGCGACCGGAACCACCGGCGCCGGCGGCGCGGATTTAATCTTGATTTTTACGTCGTCCATCTCCAGCTCAACCTCGCCCAAGCCTCTGGTCTTGAGCGCATCCATCAGCTCGATGGCAACGTCTTTGAGTTCCTTGATATCCATATCTTACACCTTCTTAATCAGGATGCAGGCATTGTGTCCGCCAAAGCCCAGCGCGTTGGAAATCGCTACATTCACCGGCATCTCGACTGCCTTGTTGGGCGTGATGTCCAGATCGCATTCCGGATCGGCCTCCTGATAGCCGATGGTCGGCGGAATGACGCCGTCACGAATTGCCATGACGCAGGCGATCGCCTCCACCGCCGCCGCGCCGCCAAGCAGGTGGCCGGTCATCGACTTGGTAGAAGAAACCTTGACTTTATATGCCTCATCACCGAACGCCTTTTTGATGGCGATGGTTTCATACTTTTCGTTGAGCGGAGTCGAAGTGCCGTGCGCATTGATATAATCCACGTCCGCCGGAGTCAGACCCGCATCTGTAATCGCGCCCAGAATGGCATGCGCCGCCGCTTCGCCGTCGGGCGAAGGGCTGGTGATATGATAAGCGTCGCCCGACGCGCCGTAGCCCGCAACCTCTGCCAGAATGGTTGCGCCGCGCGCCTGGGCATGCGACAGGCTCTCGAGCACGAGACAGCCTGCACCCTCGCCCATGACAAAGCCCGAACGGCGTGCGTCGAACGGGATGGATGCACAGGTCGGGTCATCGCCCATGTGCACTGCCTTCATATTCTGGAAGCCCGCCATCGAGATCGGAATGATACCATTCTCGGTACCACCGCAGATCACAACATCCTGATAACCGTGACGGATGGTGCGCATTGCCTCGCCGATCGCATGGTTGCCGGTTGCGCAAGCGGATACCGGGCAGAAGTTCTCGCCCTTAAAACCGAAGCGCATCGAGATATAGGCGGCCGCCATGTTGGCGATCATCTCAGGGATGCACAGCGGAGACACGCGGCCCGGACCCTTTTCGTTCAGCTTGGGAATCTCCTGCTCGGCAATCTGCAAGCCGCCCACGCCCGAACCATAGATAACGCCCGTACGGTAGGGGTCAAAATTGCCCTCCGTAAGTCCCGCCTGATCGACCGCCTGCTGGGCTGCGGCCAGCGCAAAGTGGCAGTTAACATCCATGCGGCGCGCTTCGCGCTTATCCACATACTGGGTCACATCAAAATCCTTGACCTCAGCGGCCAGCTTTACCTTAAAATCGGATACGTCAAACTTGGTAATCGGCCCAACGCCGCACTTACCGGCCTTGAGCGATGCCCAAAACGTCTCCACGTCATTGCCAACCGGCGTGATTGCGCCCATACCGGTGATGACTACTCGTTCCATCAAAGCATCTCCTTTTTTCCCTCATACTCCCTGCGACCAAAGCCTGCCGCGAAACTCATTCAAATCATACCGCCGTCGGCCACAATGACCTGACCGGTGACGTAGCTTGCCGCGTCTGACGCCAGAAACGCAACCACGCCTGCAATTTCCTCAGGCTTGCCGAAGCGGCCGAGCGAAATCTGCTTAACAGCGCCTTCCTTAACGGCATCCGGCAGCACCTGCGTCATATCCGTGTCGATAAAGCCGGGCGCAACCGCGTTGACCGTGATGCCGCGCGCGCCAAGCTCCTTGCTGGCGGTCTTGGTCATGCCAATCAGTCCCGCCTTGGCAGCCGAATAGTTAATCTGGCCCGGATTGCCCGCAATGCCGGCAACCGAAGCGATATTGATGATACGGCCCTGCTTGGCGCGCATCATCATCGCGCCGCACTGGCTGAGCATATTAAACGCACCCTTGAGGTTGGTACGAATGACTGCGTCAAACTGGTCCTCCTTCATGCGGACCATCAAACCGTCGCGCGTGATGCCCGCGTTGTTGACCAGAATATAAGGTACGCCCATCTCTTCCTTGATTTCCTTGAGCGCCACGCCGCAGGCCTCGTAATCCGAAACGTCCCACTGCTTGACGACCGCTTTCACGCCGTATGCACGGCACTTTTCCGCGACCGCCTCTGCCTTTTCGACCGAGGACGCGCAGTTGATGACCACATCATGGCCTTCTGCAGCCAACTTTTCCGAAATGGCTGCGCCAATGCCGCGCGAGCCGCCGGTAACGATTGCAATTCCCATCGTTTATCTCCTTATTCAAAACGCTTGTAAGCGTTCTTCATCAGTTGTTCCGCCTCATCCGTCATGCCGCGGATGATATCCGCGCACGGACGAAGCTCCTTGAGCATGCCCGCAATCTGGCCGGACATGAAAGTGCCTTCCTCGTAGTTGCCGTCCTGTACTGCCTTGCGCAGCGAACCTGCGGTTGCGGCCTCCAGCTCCTCGAGCGACTTATCAGTGTTAATCTTCTCCAGTTCGAGGCACTTGCGCGCCATCGGGGTCTTGAGCGAACGCACCGGATGACCGGAAGGACGGCCGGTGACAACGGTCGAGATATCGGTCGCCTTGAGGACCAGTTCCTTATACTTCTCCGAAATATAGCACTCGTCGGAGGCAAGGAAAACCGTGCCGCACTGCACGCCCTCGGCACCCAGCATGAACGCCGCCGCCATGCCGCGGCCGTCCGCGATGCCGCCGGCCGCAACGACCGGGATGCTCAGCGCGTCAACCACCTGCGGAACCAGCGGCATGGTCGTCAGCTCACCGATGTGGCCGCCGCCCTCCATGCCTTCCGCAATAACAGCGTCCGCGCCCGCGCGCTCCATGCGCTTGGCCAGCGCTACCGACGCGACAACCGGCATAACCTTAATACCGGCATTTTTCCAGTTTTCCATATATTTGCCCGGATTGCCCGCGCCCGTGGTCAGCACTTCGATTTTTTCGTCGATGGCGAGCTGTGCGAGGTCATCCGCGTTGGGAGAGAGCAGCATGATGTTCAGACCAAGCGGCTTATCCGTGATGGCACGCGCCTTGCGAATCTCGTCGCGGATATAATCAACCGGAGCCGCGCCGCCGGCAATGATGCCGAGGCCGCCGGCCTTGGATACTGCCGCCGCCAGATGATGCTCCGCAATCCACGCCATTGCGCCCTGCACAACCGGATACTCGATACCGAGCAATTCTGTAATCTTGGTTTTCATTGAACTCTCTCCTTTACAGTTTCAGTACAAATGCGCCATAGGTCAGGCCGCCGCCGAACCCGGTGCATACAATGGTCTGCCCTGCCTGCAGCAGGCCGTTTTTCCGCATTTCGTCCAGACAAATCGGCACGGAAGCGGAGGATGTGTTTCCGAAGCGGTCCATATTGACATAGACCTTCTCCTTGGACAGATGATAGCGCTTGGCAATCACGTCGAGGATGCGCAGGTTGGCCTGATGCGGCACAACCCAGTCGATCTCCTCCGCGGACACGCCCGCGCGCTGTAAAGCGGTGTCGATTGCCAGCGGCACAGCATGTGCGGTAAAGCGCACGACCGCCGCGCCCTGCATCTTGAGGAAACGCGCCTTGGGGTCCACCGGACGCTCGGCTGCAAACGGGTCCTCGACCGGCAGCGCCTCCATGTACAGATATTCCGCACCCGATCCGTCCGCCGCGATAAAGGTGGACTGGATGCCGACGTTCTCATTTTCGGTTGCGCGGTAAACCGCCGCCGCCGCGCCGTCACCAAACAGAATGCAGGTGGAACGGTCGGTATAGTCCGTGATACGATGCAGCGTCTCCGCTGAAACGACCATCACGGTTCTGGCCTTGCCCGCCTTGATAAAGCTGTCCGCAATGTCAGTTGCGGAAACAAAGCCCGCGCAGGCGTTATTGATATCGATTGCACCCACCTGCCGCGCGCCCAGCTTGTCCTGCAGGACGCTTGCGGTGTTCGGGGTGTTGGTATCCGGCGTGCAGGTGCTGACCAGAATCAGGTCCAGCTCTTCCGCCTCAATGCCCGCATCCGCCAGCGCGTTCTGCGCCGCGCCGAGGGCAAGCTCCCACGTATGGGTATTTTTCGCAATGCGCCGCTCTTTGACACCCGTGCGCTTGACAATCCATTCGTCGCTGGTATCCACCATGGTTTCGAGCATCGCATTGGTGAGTACAAAATCCGGAATGCACGAACCCGTGCCGATGAGTTGGCTGTTGATGATTTCCACGCTCCCCAAAAGTTCAAATCGCTCTCCCAAAGCGTGGAAAAGCGACAATAGTTTGATTGACAAAGTAATCCTTGACTATTATAATAAAAGGACACGAAAATGTCAACCTTTTCCGAGGTTTGACAGCGATTTTTGGAGGAACGGAACATGGAATACGGTTTTGCATTTTTCCCCGGTCAGGGCGCGCAGGCGCCCGGCATGGGCAAGGATTTGTATGAAAACTCGCAGGCGGCCAAGCTGGTTTTTGAGGAAGCAAGCGACGGCGCAGGGCTGGACGTTGCAAAGCTCTGCTTTGACAGCGACAAGGAAACCCTGTCGCGCACGGAAAACAGCCAGATTGCGATTTTCACGCACTCGATGGCGGCGCTGGCGGCGCTCACCGAGGCAGGCGTGACCTTCAAGGCAGCGGCGGGCTTCTCGCTGGGCGAGTACACCGCGCTTGCCGCGGCGGGCGTGGTAACGCTCGCGGACGGCGTTAAAATTGTGTCGATGCGCGGCAAGCTCATGCAGCAGGCTGCGGACTCCATCGACGGCGGCATGGCGGCCATCCTTGGTCTGGACGACGAGAAGATTGAAGCCGCATGCGCGGCCGTAACGAGCGGCATCGTGCGTCCGGTCAACTACAACTGCCCCGGTCAGCTGGTCATCGCGGGCGAAAAGGCCGCGTTGGCCGAAGCGGTTGAGAACTGCAAGGCGGCAGGCGCGCGCCGCGCGGTACCGCTGGCGGTATCGGGCGCGTTCCACACCCCGCTGATGGCAAAGGCCGCAGCGGAACTGCGCGCGTACGTTTCGGATTTCACCTTTGCCGCCCCGAAGATGGACATTTACTCCAATCTGGACGGTCAGGTGCTGGACTGCTCCGACCTGCCCGCACATCTGGAGCAGCACATGATCTCCCCCGTGCGCTGGACGCAGCTGGTCAAGAACGGTATGGCGGCGGGTCTGACCACCGCATGCGAAGTCGGCCCGGGCAAGACGCTGACCGGCTTTGCGGGCAAAATCAGCAAGGAGCTGACCTGCAAGTCCGTGCAGGATATGGCGGGCGTGCAGGCGGCTGCCGAGTAAATCAGAACAGACAGCCAAGGGAGGTGCTTCGGCGCCTCCCTTTTGCCCCCAAAAAAATTTTCAAAAAAATTTTTTGAATTTTGAATGGATTTTCCTTTGCCGGTCGTATTGGTAGTGAAAGGCACAAACGACAAGCCAAATTCACTGACAACAATATGTAGGAGGAATTCATATGAAAAAGATGGTAATGGGTACGATCAGCGCAGCTCTGGTTCTCTCGATGGCAGTTACGGGCGCATTCGCTGCAGGCAACGGTAATGGCAACGGCCGCGGACGGAATTTCGTCGACGCCAACGGCGACGGTGTGTGCGATAACTACGGCACGGGCCGCGGCCAGTACTTCGTCGACGCGGACGGCGACGGCGTGTGCGATAACTACGGCACGGGCTGCGGCCAGTACTTCGTCGACGCGGACGGCGACGGCGTATGCGATAACTACGGCACGGGCTGCGGCCGGTACTTCGTCGACGCGGACGGCGACGGCGTGTGCGATAACTACGGCACGGGCCGCGGCCAGTACTTCGTCGATGCCAACGGCGACGGCGTATGCGACAACTACGGCACGGGCTGCGGCCGCGGCCAGGGGCGGGGCTGCAACAGATAAGAAAACAGACGGACAATAAGAGGTTGGTACGATGCGGAGCGAACAGGAGGCAAATCGGGCGATCGAGCGGTATGCGGACACCGTCCGGCGGATCTGTATGATCCATTTGAAAAACCATGCCGACACGGAGGACATCTTTCAGAACGTATTTTTGAAATATGTGCTCAGCACCGCTGTGTTTGAAAACGAGGAGCACGAAAAAGCGTGGTTCATCCGCGTGACGATCAACGCCTGCCGGGATTTGCTCAAGAGTTTTTTCCGCAGCCGCACAGTCTCACTCGACACTCTGCTCGACCAACCCGCCGAATTGACGCAGCAAGACCACACCGTACTCGAGGCAGTGCTTGCACTGCCTCCCAAGTACCGCGATGTGGTCTATCTGCATTATTATGAGGGGTATACCGCCCCGCAGATCGGCCAAATCCTTAAAAAGAACGTCAACACGATTTATACACTGCTCACCCGCGCCAAACAGGCGCTGAGAGAAACGCTGGGAGGGGACGACGATGCGTGACGAACTGAAAACCGCGCTGGACAAAGTCACGGCGGACGAAGCGCTACGGCAGTCTACCCGTGCGTTTCTTGCACGGCAGACACACGATTACGGCACAGCGAAAGCCCGTCCACGCACGGCGCGCCGCCTTGTGGCAGCTTTCGCCTGTCTTGCGCTGGTAGTTGCCGGCGGCACGGGCTACTGGGCCTATTTCTCCCCCACCTGTGCCATCAGCATTGATATCAACCCATCGGTCGAGCTGTCGGTCAATCGATTTGATAAGGTGATCTCGGTTGACGGCATCGGCGAGGAGGGCGAAGCGCTGGCCGAAACGCTCGACGTGCGCTTTTTGAATTATGCCGATGCGCTGGACAGCCTGCTGGAAAACCAGACGATCGAGGACTGCCTTGCACGAAACGAGGTTCTGTCCATCGCGGTCGCCGGAGACAACCAGAGTCAGGCGGATGCGATCCTGGCGCAGGCGCAGACCTGCACTGCGGGCACCCAGAACGTCTACTGCCATGCAGCTGACAGCGAAGAACTTGAGCACGCGCACGAAGCCGGGCTGTCGTTCGGCAAATATCAGGCCTTTCTCGTTCTACAGTCGCTCGATCCGAGCGTCACCCCCGAGGATGTGCAGGGACTGACTATGCGCGAAATTCGCGATCGGATCGCTGCGCTTGACCCTGACGCAGCGCAAGGGCTGTACAGCGAAGGGTACCACCATGCCGGCAACGGCACAGGGGCAGGTAACGGCGCCGGCAATGGTACAGGCAACAGTTCCGGCAGCGGCAATGGCACTGGCGCAGGCAACGGTTCCGGCGCAGGCAGTGGTTCCGGCAATGGCACCGGCAGCGGTTCCGGTAACGGCAATGGCATGGGTGCAGGGAATGGTTCGGGCGCCGGTCAAGGCCACGGCCATCATGGCGCGAACTGAGTCCCGCATGCATTTTGTACCCCCTTAAGCAGAAATAACTTGACAAATCCCCCGGGATGGACTACACTAATACCACAGAGAATAAACTCTATTAAAACCGTAGGAAAAGGAGGAAGCCGCAATGCTGTCTATTCGGATGAACATGTGCATGATGTGCGGTTTTGCTCGTTTTTCTGCCATGCAGCGCTGACGCTGCAAGCTGTAAGCGGGCCGCTTTTCATGCGGCATGGCACGGTTCAGATGGAAAACGAGCGGAAAGCAGACCTTGCTTTCCGCTTTTATTTTGAAAAGGGGGAATGGACTTGGAACAGGATTTCATTGTACGCATCCAAAACCTGAATAAAACCTTCCGCGGACGGACCGGTACAGTCACCGCACTGGACGGCGTCAATCTGGATATCCGCCGCGGCGAAATCTTTGGCATCATCGGTCTGTCCGGTGCGGGCAAAAGTACACTTGTCCGCTGCATCAACTTTTTGGAGAAGCCAACCGAGGGCACGGTTACCGTGGACGGTCAGGAGCTTGGCGCGCTGTCCAAAAAGGCTCTTCTTGAAGCCCGCCGATCGATGGGCATGATTTTCCAGCAGTTTAACCTGCTGCAGCAGCGCACCGCGCTGCAAAACATCTGCTTCCCGCTCGAAATTGCGGGCATGAAAAAGGCGGATGCGGAAAAGCGTGCGCACGAGCTGCTCGAAATCGTCAGCCTGAGTGACCGCGCGGATAATTATCCGTCCCAGCTTTCAGGCGGCCAGCAGCAACGCGTTGCCATCGCTCGCGCACTGGCAACCAACCCGAAAATTCTGCTGTGCGACGAGGCGACCAGCGCGCTCGATCCGACAACAACGCGCTCCATCCTCGCGCTTTTAAAGGAAATCAACAAGACGCTCGGCATCACCATCATTGTCATCACGCATGAAATGGCAGTCATCGAGGAAATCTGTCAGCGCGTGGCAATCATTGACTCCAGCCGCATCGCAGAGATGGGCACGGTCGATCAGGTATTCACCCGCCCGCAGTCGGCAATGGCCAAGCAGCTCATCTATCCGGACGGCAAGCGGGACAAGCTGGCCACCGGCAAGCATTACTGCCGCATCGTGTTCGACGGCAACTCGTCGTTTGAACCGGTAGTGTCGAACATGGTGCTCGAGTGCAAGGCGCCGGTCAACATCATGTTTGCAGATACCAAGGATATCGATGGCCGCGCCTACGGCCAGATGATTCTGCAATTACCCGAGGACGAACGCGCGGCAAAGCGCGCGCTGGCGTACCTTGAAACCCAGAATGTGCATGTAGAGGAGGGCGACGCCGATGCTTTCACCTGAACTTTGGGCACAGAGCCTGTGGGAAACCTTATATATGGTCATCGTGTCGACCGCGGTTTCCTATCTGATTGGTCTGCCGCTCGGTCTGCTGCTGGTCGTGACCGATAAGGGCGGCATTCGCCCGATGCCGGTACTCAATACGGTGCTCGGTGTCATCGTCAATATTCTGCGCTCGATTCCGTTCCTCATTCTCGCAGTCATGATCACCCCAATGACGCGCGCGATTGCAGGCAAGGCAATCGGTACGACCGCAATGATCGTGCCGCTGACTGTGGCGGCCGCACCCTATGTTGCGCGTATGGTTGAGTCTTCGATTAAGGAAGTACCGTTTGGCGTCATCGAAGCGGCGCAGTCCATGGGCGCCAGCCCGTGGCAAATCGTCTGGAAAGTGCTCGTCCCCGAAGCCAAACCCTCTCTGATGGTAGGCGGCGCAATCTCAATCGTAACCATCCTCGGCTATTCTGCAATGGCAGGCTTTATCGGCGGCGGCGGTCTGGGTACGGTGGCCGTTAACTACGGCTACAACCGCTATAATTTCGAGATCATGCTCGTGGCCGTTATCATTATTGTAATTGTCGTGCAGATTTTTCAGGTCTGCGGCATGTGGCTTGCGCGCCATCTGGACAAGCGCAACCGTTAATTTTCCCTACTTTGTTATCAAAAAATTTGATAAAACACCCACAGAAAAGGAGAGATTCCCATGAAGAAGAAAATTGCAGCCCTGCTGGCAGGCGCACTGTGCCTGTCTGCTCTGGCCGCCTGCGGCGGAGGTAATGACGCGCAGTCCTCCGATGCCAACACCTCGGACGACAAGACCATCACGGTCGGTGCATCGCCCACACCGCACGCTGAAATTCTGAACGCCGCCAAGGACGTGCTGGCCGAAGAGGGCTACACGCTCAATGTTGTGGAGTTCACCGACTATGTACAGCCCAACACCGCACTGGTGGACGGTGACTTGGACGCGAACTACTTCCAGCATATCCCCTATCTGAACAACTTTAACAAGGAAAACAACGCTGATTTGGTTTCCGCTATCGAGATGCACTACGAGCCGTTCGGCATCTATCCGGGCAAGACTGCAACGCTGGAAGAGCTGGCCGACGGTGCGACCGTTGCGGTTCCGAACGACGGCTCGAACGAGACCCGCGCACTGCTCCTGCTGCAGGACGCCGGCCTGATCAAGCTCAAGGATGGCATCGACCCAACTTCGGACGCAACCAAGCTGGACATTGTGGAGAACCCGAAGAACCTCGACATTCAGGAAATCGCTGCTGAGCAGCTGCCGCGTTCGCTTCAGGACGTTGACCTCGCGGTTATCAACGGTAACTACGCTCTGCAGGCTGACCTGAACGCCAAGGAAGATTCTCTCATCACCGAGAATCCGGAATACGCCAAGGTTTATGTCAATGTAGTCGCTTGCCGCAACGGTGACGAAAACAGCGACAAGATCCAGGCGCTCAAGAAGGCGCTCCAGAGCGACACGGTCAAGCAGTTCATCGACGACACCTACAAGGGCGCTGTTGTTGCCACCTTCTAAAATTTCACACTAAAAAGCATCGTCCCTCTGCCGCGTTTTGCGGCAGAGGGACTTTTTCATGCGGCTATCGTTATACAGTACCCAATTTTTCACCGACAAGCGCCATTTGTTCCGCGGTCGGCGTCCAGCTGAAGTGGATTTCTACGATGCTGTCTGCATAGCACAGCAAATACCAATCGCTCGGCCCGGTGTCCTGCCAGCCCAGCTGCCATGCCTCCTTCGCCCCCCACGGCGCGGCATCACACGGCGTGCAGGTGTGCTGCAAGGCTTCCACCTTGCTGTCATCGGTCTGCTCGGCAAGGCGCTGCGCGCGGCATCGGTCGTACAGCACAGGCAGCTTGACTTCGGTAATCGTGTAGTCGAGCGACGGGGTTTCCACACCTGTGCCCCGTTGGATGTGCCCACTCTCGGCCATCGTACACGGCAACAAGTGGCGAGACGTCTCCTGTCCAGTCGGACTGATATGCCGCCTCTGGCAGTTCATCGCCACATAGATCGGTGAGCGTCAGCGGCGGTTCATCCGCAGGGGGATTTCTGTCCAGCCAGCCGTTTTGGGTTGCGCGAATCGTGCCGAACACGATGACAGCCATCATCGCAAACGCCAGCACCACGTCCACCGCCAGCGTAACCGCGCGGTTGACTCCGCGTGACACCTTTCTGCGCTTGAGCAGCTGCTTGACGCCTTGCACTGCCAAAGTCAGCACGAGCATATACAGCACCATTACAATACTAACCACGCGCAGCAACGGCGAGCCGGTGGTCACATTGTAGAGTATCTGCACTGCAAACGCTGCCATGCACACCGCAAATATGACGCGCTGGAATGGGCGTGTGGTGGGTGTATCGACAAACTCGCCGCGCACCGCCGCTTTGCGTGCGCGGGCGCGCCAGCACAGATAAGCGATAATCTCGACGATACACAGCAACGCGAGCAGCGGCCACACCACCGCCATAAACAGATTGGTCACGCTGGAAAACAACCCAATCGGGTCATCCCCTATGTCATGCACCAGCATCGCGCTCCACAGCAGCCCGATCGCCAGCAGGATGCCGTATGGCAGCAAAAATCCCTTGACCATGGCGGCATGGATATTTTCCAGTTCAATCTCCGGGTCGGTCTCGATCGGCACGGCATCCGGCTGGTCGGTGCAGAAAATCTGCATCTGCGCCCAGCTGCACACATACTGCCAGCCCGCGTGCGCGCTGAACGCATGGTACACCTGCTGGCCTTCGGTCGGGCCGGGGTCAAAATCGGATGCTTTGGGATAATAGGTAACGGAAAAATGCAGTTTTTTCGGCTCAATGCGGCGATAGACCCAGCCAAGGCCGGTCACGCGGTCGAGCATCCAGCCCTTGGCGGCCATTTTCTCCAAATGCCGCTCGACACCCGTGCGGTCGTAAAAGGACAGCGTTTCCATTCTGCGTTTGGTCTTTCTCATCGCGGCGCCTCCTTTCCAAAAGCCCGTTCGTAGTCCGCCACCTGCGCACACAGCCGCTGATATTCCTGTTCAAGTCTCTCCCGCCCCTTGTCGGTCAGCAGATAACTGCGGCGGCGGCCGTCCACATTCACCTCCCGAATCATCTCCGCTTCGAGAAACTGCTCGAGCAGATTGTACATTGTACCCGATCCGACCGTGACGCGCCCCTGCGTCATGGCCGACACCTTATCAAAAATATCAATGCCGTAGCACTCCTCCCGCAGGCACAGCAGCACATAAAACATCTGCTCGGTGAGCGTCTGAAACTTGGCTCTCGGCATGGCGTATCACCTCAATCTCGAATATCGAGTTTCTGTGCTTTCATTATATCTCGAATATCGAGAAAGTCAAGCGCAAATCGATATCCTCTGTAAAATAAAAGCCTCTGTATGCGCAGAGGCTTTCAAATGCACATACTCACCAGCCCGATAAGCAGCAGATGCACCGGATAAAACCAATAAAAGAACTGTTTGAGGTTTTTCTCTCCTCTTGTCCCGTTATAGGCAACCAGAAACGGTATGGCCAGCAGACTGAATATCTGAATACCGCCGATTTGCAGAGAAAGCACCAGCAGACCGACCGAAAAGCCGCACAATCGAATCCAATCCCGTTTATCCCCTGCACCGGAATATTTCTCCCAGATGCACGCGGGCAGCTCGGCGAACAGCGGCAGCATCACGCCATAGAATCCGTAATCAATGACAATCCAGTCACAGATGATCCAGATACCGCCCATACAGCCCAGCATCACACCGACACCGGCCAGCCGCACGGCAATTTTGTTCTGCGCCCAGCAAGTCTGCAAATACTGAAACGCATATAATACACATAGCGAAAGCGAAAATGTGATCAGAATATTTCCGTAAATCGTTCGGGTATACGCATAGTAACCTGCCACACATAGCAATCCCATCCCGAACAATCTGAGCAA
This sequence comes from Agathobaculum sp. Marseille-P7918, assembly GCF_964248325.1. Classification (NCBI taxonomy): domain Bacteria; kingdom Bacillati; phylum Bacillota; class Clostridia; order Eubacteriales; family Butyricicoccaceae; genus Agathobaculum; species Agathobaculum sp. Marseille-P7918. Next base: position 24,827 of record NZ_CAXTXI010000011.1, read on the forward strand.
ATATCGCCACGGATGATGCGTCCGGCGGCTGCCCTCACAAATGCAATAGGAAAACACCGGAAACGCCAGCCGACCAATAATCCGCAAAATCGTCCATTGCGGAAGCAGTTCCATGCCAATATGGTCCAACGCCATCGCAGCTGCGGCAAACAGCTTGATTTGATTTTGTGATAATCCCATTGTCGATTTCTTCTGCATGCTGACCCCTTCCGGTACGCATTCCATCCGTATTCCGTCTGCGAACTTCTACTGATTCAGCATCAGTATAGCACCAATCCACTTGGAATACAACGCAAGGTCCTTTCCATGCGTCATGCCGCACTCCCGTTTTCTCCAAAGCAAAACCTCCGGCAGGGTGTCCATGATAACACCACGTCGGAGGTCTACGCGAAAGAAAAGGCAGTTTTCCAGTGTGATTCTGTGCTCAACAGTCCACATTGGTTGCTTGCATCCCATGTTTCAGTTTTTTATTTTCCATTGGCCAATTCTATATGGTGGAGCGTCCCATGGATTGAGGTTGAACTGGCTGGGAATACATTTTGAACCTCGGAACCTATCACTACCACTGTCTGGAATGCCGTTCCGCAAAGGGAATTTATAGAATCACATTCGTCGTTTCCGGATCGAACAGCTTCATTTTATTGCTATCCACCGCCAGACGAATTTTTTCTCCCGACTTTGCCATAACTCGAGACGGTGTGCATACGATTATAGGCTTTTCTGCACATTGGCCATGCAGATACATTTCCGAGCCCATCATCTCAACTACTTCAATATCTACTTCAATCTGTTCTGACTCGTCCACTGCGTTGAGGAATACCGGCTCTGCATGCATATCCTCCGGGCGAATGCCACAAATGACCGAACGATTCACATACTCCTGCAGATTGGAACCCTCCATGCGTCCTTCAGGAATGACAATCTTATACGGTCCGATTTCAACATAATATGTTTCCGCCTGCCGCGAAATTGTACCCTCCAAAAAGTTCATCTGCGGCGAACCAATGAACCCCGCAACAAACATATTGCACGGATTGTTATATAGGTTTTGCGGTGTATCCGCTTGCTGAATCACGCCGTCTTTCATGACCACAATGCGATCGCCCATGGTCATTGCCTCGGTTTGATCGTGCGTTACATAAACAAAGGTCGTATCTAACCGTCTGTGCAGTTTGGTAATTTCCGTTCTCATCTGTGTGCGCAGCTTTGCATCCAAATTGGACAGCGGCTCATCCAGCAGGAAAACCGCAGGGTCACGCACCATGGCCCGCCCCAACGCAACACGTTGACGCTGGCCGCCCGACAGAGCCTTGGGCTTACGGTCCAGCAAATGTTCCAAATCAAGAATTTTTGCTACTGCGCGAACCTTTTGATCGATTTCCTGCTTATCCATCTTGCGCAGCTTTAAGCCAAAAGCCATATTTTTGTATACCGTCATATGCGGATAGAGCGCATAATTCTGGAATACCATGGCAATATCACGATCCTTCGGCTCTACATCGTTTACCAAACGGTCGCCGATATACAATTCTCCGCCGCTGATATCCTCTAAGCCCGCGATCATACGCAGTGTGGTGGACTTTCCACAGCCGGAAGGCCCAACCAGCACAATAAATTCCTTATCTTTAATTTCCAGGTTTAAGTCATTGATAACCTCTACCCCACCGGGATAGATTTTTTTGATATGGCGCAATGAAATACCAGCCATCGCAACCGCTCCTTCCTTTATTATCCAGAGGCGCTATGTGTTCATATTGATTGCTTTTCAGTTTTTTATTGTGATATAATGATATAAATTATACCCCATTGCCTCAGGTGATTCTTTATGGCCAATTTAGATATCGAAAAACTGAAAAAATTGCTGCAAAGCTTTCATCACTTGACCGGTCTGCGCATCGTCATATTCGATCGTTCTTTTCACGAGATACTGGGGTATCCAAGCGAGCATTGCAGATTCTGTTCCTACATTCGTTCCAATGAAAAGGCTTTGCAAAAATGCTATGCCTGTGACGCAGCTGCCTGCAAAGTTTGCCAACATACCAACGAATTGTATCTGTACACTTGTCATGCCGGCTTATCCGAAGTTGTCTCGCCGATCTACTACAACAATACGATCATTGCATATTTGATGTTTGGCCAAATATGCAATTATCCGGACAAAGAAGCCATCTGGCCGTTTATCCGCGAACGCTGCAAAGATTATGTGAGTGATATCAACGCCTTGAAAAAGGCTTTTTTTGAAAAATCATATGTCTCACTCGAAACGCTGCAGGCTGCCGCCAATATTATTGAAGCCTGTACTGCTTATATCCATCTTTCCGAGCTGATTCGTCAGGATTCTAATGATTTACCCTCTCAGATCAATCAGTTCATCACATCCAATCTGGATAAGGTGCTGACTGCCGATTCGATTTGTCAGACGTTCCATATCAGCCATTCCCGGCTTTACCGGATTTCCGAACAGCTTTACGGATGCAGCATCGGCAAGCAAATCAAAAAGCTGCGCATTCAAGCTGCACAAAAGCTGCTGCGCGATTCTGATTTGAATATCAGTGAAATCGCAACGCGCATCGGCATTTATGATTATAATTACTTCACCAAATATTTCAAGCAGGCCACCGGTGTCACTCCCAGCTTATATCGTGCATCCAGCAGCACAAACGCCGGCTCTTAAATGCCGATTTTTTTGGTCGCAGCATAGATTTTCTTATATACATTATAGTAATGCATATATATTTCATGTTGTTCCGACCGCGGATAGTATTCTTTTCCCAATTTGACCAGTTTCTCCTGTGCCTGCTGCACATTCTCATACAGGCCGCAGGCTACACCTGCCAGCATGATGCATCCCAGCGTACCCGATTGTGCGTTGCCCAGCGTTATGATTTTGCAATTCAAAATATCCGCTTTCATCTGCAGCCATACTTCCGAAGTGGCTCCGCCGCCGGTTGCACGCAGCTCGGTGATATAGACGCCGGCCTCCTGCAGCCGTTCCAGATTCAGCAGCATTTCGTAGGTTACGCCTTCCATCAAGGCCCGATAAATTTCTTCCGCTGTGGTATCCAGCGTCAATCCCAGAATCGCGCCCTTTGCATCAATATCCATATAGGGCGTAGCTGCGCCCGCAAAGTACGGAAGCACCAGCAAGCTGGAAGGCACGTCTCCTAGCTTTTGATTCATGTGCTCGTAGAAGTTCAGGCCACGCTGTTTTGCGACAATGGTTTCCAATGTGCCAAATTGGTCCCGATACCATTTCAGCAATGCGCCGCCCGTGAACGAAAAAGCATAGCAAACATAGCTATTGGGCAGAACATAAGGAACAACGGCATAGTTGCTTTTTTGCAGTTTGGATGTATCCGGTTTTCTGCTAAACATTGAAGTGATGCATTCAACAGTCCCCGTGCCGTCAACTGCCATGCCATCCTTCATAATACCAGTCCCTAAACTGGCTGCTATTTGATCATGGCAGCCTGTTACCACCATGATTTCCTGCGACAATCCCAATTCCGCTGCAACAGACTTTCGAATCACTCCCGCCTTCGTGCCGCTGGGCACTGTGGGCGGGAATTTACTTTTTTCAATGCCGGATTGCTCCAGAATTTCATCACACCAGTCCAGCTTATGGATGTCAAAAGCCATGGTGCGCGCTGCCAGCGAATAATCCATCTGTGCCACACCACTGAGCATGTACACAATATAGTCCGCAAAGAGGAAGACTTTTGATACCTTTTTACCCACTTCAGGCTGATTCCGGAATACCCACATCAGTTTGCAGATGGAATACATGGAATGCGGTGCAGTGCCTGTCAGCTGCGCGATGCGGTCCTCTCCAATTTTGTCGACCAACTCCTCGCATTCTGCCTGTCCCCGTGTATCCGTATATAAAATCGTCGGCATCACCGTACGGTCGTTTTCATCCAGCAGCACAGGTGCCTCTCCAAAAGAGGTTACGCCAATCGCTTGCAGCGGAAGGCCCTTGGCCGCAGAGGCAAGAACCTTTTTGACGCTATGCCAAACCACTTCCGGTTGGAGCGAACCATAGGAACCCTGCACATCAGCAAAATACTCATCATAGCATTCCGCCAGAATATTGCCATCGATATCACAAACCGTGCATTTGCAGCCCGTGGTTCCAACGTCAATGCCAGCTATCATATTTTCACCCCTATCGCTCAACCTTCTGCATATTAAACACCTGCAGCGCACGTTTTACATCCTGCTTCATGCCGTCTATTCCCCAATTTACGATGTCATGGAAATAAACAGTCTGCCCATCCGAATGCAGGATTTTTTCTCTGACCGCTTCTCCTCCAGCCTTTGCCATATAGGTGTAGTAATTGATTTTACGCACGCCTCTTGCAATTACGGCCCGATAATCCTCTTCGCTGACGCCAGAGCCACCGTGCATAACCAACGGAAGCGACACTCTCTGCCGCACCCCTTCCAAAACGCCCATATCCAGCTGGGGCTTCTTTAAGTACAGGCCGTGCGCGGTGCCAAACGAGCAAGCCAGTGCATCAATGCCGGTTGCTTCTACAAATCGCTGCGCATCTTCCGGATTGGTATAAATCTGCACGGAATCCTCGCTGTCCAGTCCGCCGCCTTCGCGTTTGCCCAATGTTCCAATCTCTGCTTCCACAGAAGCATGATATTCCTTTGCCATGTCTACAACCTTGCAGGTATTGGCCACATTCTCATCAAACGGAAGCAGTGAGCCATCATACATCGCCGATGTAAAGCCCAAACGGAAGGCGCGTGCTATATACTCAATGCTCTCACCGTGATCCAGATGCACGCACACCGGAATCCGTGCCTTTTCTGCTTTTTCCAGCATGACCGGTCCGATTACGTCAAGGGGCATGATTTCTTCATGCACTTGCGCATGCATCAGAATAACCGGCACATTCAACTCCTCCGCGGCGCCAAGAACCGCTAAAATACTCTCCAAATTCGGGGTATTAAAAGAGCCGACTGCGACCTGTTTTTTCTCTGCATCCTTCAAAATTTCTTTTAATGTTACTAACATATTTCTTCACTCCTGATTGCTGGGGGCAAAACTGTTTCGCCACTCCGTTTTATCACGGAAGAACTGCAGATTGACGCAGTACGAAACTTCTTCTCCCGGTTGCAGCTGTAACAGCGTCCCGGCCTCCCGCATTTTGTCTCGTCCATCCGGATGGCAGTTTGCCGGCTCTAATCCCATCACATACTCCCGTTGGCCCATCATTTTCCATTGCACAAAGTAAGGCAGTTTTTTCGCATCGTAAGAAATACGAATTCCTTTTCCAATTGCTGCGTTATAAATACCCGCCTGCCCTGTTTCCGAAAAGTGATGATAAAAGCATTCTTCCTCGAATTGCGGCTGCGGCTTTGTGATCTCCTGCCAATGTGAGATTGCTTTTGCCGCCTTCTCTGTTCTGGGTGAAACCTGCTCGGAAGGGATATTAAGCTCTGCGGTTTCGCTGAGCAGCGGATAACCCATGTTGAAATGGTATAAGACCATACACGGACTGATACGATCTCCTTCATTCACGATCCTGTCCTGAAGAGAAATGCGGTTTTCCTGCAGGGAACAGGTAATCGTTCGATACAGGACCAGCTTTCGTCCGAATACTTCCGATTGATCTATTTTCGCGTGTATCACAATCGCATCGTCCGTCTGCTGTGTCCCAATCGACTCCGCAGGCGTGTTGCCTACGGATCCATGCAGCGGCGTGTCCTCTCCATCGTCATTACATGGCGTCCCGACCGCATAAAGACCACAAGTTGTCAGAAAACCGGCTGTAAAGGATTTTAAAAAGCCGTTTCCGACACTGTCGTAATACGCTGGAGCAACATATCCCACAGGAGAAAAGTATCCCAGATTTACTCCGTCAAAACTGAGACGGGAGATATCCGAACACCGGTCTGCGGACAGGGTAAACTCCAACCCTTTACCGTTGCGCACCTGAAAAAGACGCATACCGTCTCCACGGCCTCCCACCAGTCGGTGCTCTTCCACGCCATACAATTGACTGATGTGACCGATATAAGCTTTATCCAACAAGCTCACTCCCTTCCGCGCATATTCCCGATTACAGGCGCTTCACCTCATAGCCCAAGTATGTTTTCATTGCCTCTTCAATCGCGTCGGCGTAATGCCCTGCGCTGATCGTGGTGTGATGCCGGAAGCCATTTCTGCCCATATAAATGATTTTCTTTTGCAGGTCGCTGATTTCCGCGACGCCTGCACAGCCGAAATACTCTTTTTCAATCGGCTCGCCCGTCATTCTGCCTTCATCCACATAGGTATAAATCAGGCCGTTCTCCGTTCTGGCGCTGGCATACGTCATCGGCATAGCCGCGATGCGGCCTTCATTGACGCCCCAGCCATAATCCGGACCGTTGCCCTTTGCAAACATCTTATGTACGCCGACAACACCCTTGTCCTCCATCAAACCCTGCGCCGTGGAACCACAGTGGAAAAGGATGCACTTGTTTTCGTCGTCCCCATAATTGTTATTCCAGTCCAGACAAGCTGCCGGCTTCTGGGAAGCCTGCGCCAAAATCTCCATCGTGATGGTATTGGCGACATCCATCTCGCAGGAAGCAACGATGCCACGATCATTCAGTTCGCTGAGCAGCACGCAGGGGGCGATACCAAATTCCTGGTGCATTTCATTCCAGCAGCGGATCGAAACACTGTCAAAATGATATTGCTCAATCATATCGTCAATTGCAACCGACATCTTTGCCAGAACCTGCATTTTCTCATCCGGCACCTTGCAGAAATTGCAGTATTGCTTGAGATGTTCCACCTTATCCTTGACTGCGCTGCGCGTTTCCGGCATACTGCGGATTCTGGAAAACAGCTCGCTCAAATCATAAGATTCATAGGTGACGCCATATCTTTGCAGCGCCAGCTCATCAAAGCGCACGGTTTTAAACAGCGTTGTTCTTGCACCAATTCCGCCGATCGTGTATCGTTTCATCCGTTTTACAATGCGGCACACCGCGGCAAAGTCTCTCAGATTCTTCTGAAATGCATCCGAGGACGGGTGTACGACATGCGGCGGGAAAATCGTATAGGGAATCTTATACTGATAAAACATATCCTCAATGCTGAACTTACCGCAGAAAGCATCCCGTCGATTGGCAAAATCCATTTTACCAAACTCATCCGGATACGCCTGCAGGAAAATCGGAACACCCGCATCCCGTACCGCCGGAATTGCGCCGTTTTCATCGCCAAAGTTCGGCAAACTCATGATAACGCCGTCATATTCTCCGCGATGGGCTTCCAGAAAGGCTGCATACTTTCGGCCTTCGTCCACCGTTTCCACCGCGCCAAACCGGGTTGCATCCGGGTCCATCTCTATATAGCTGTGTCCGGCCTTTTTGACCGCTTCTTCCACCTCTACCCGTGCGCTTGCAATCAGCGATTCCGGGAAAAAGCCTCTATTGGCAAAATATAGTGCAAAAACCATTGATTACGCCTCCGTTTTTATTCATTTACCAAATTTCTTTACAAATGCTTCATCCATTGTCAATTCACTTGCGCTTACCAAACCAGCTACCTGTTCCGGTACGTCCACCGAGGACAGCGCAATCACCTGGAACGGCTGACTGAACAGATAAGCGATCGACAACGCAAACAAGGACGTTCCTTCCTCTGCATGTCTCCTGCACAACTCTTCATAAATCAAAAGATTCCGTTCGTTGAGAAATTCATCCAATAACGGTTTCGGAAGATTGATTTCTCCGGTCGGCTCTATCACTTTTCCGTTTTTTGCAACCACACCGGCTTGATAAAGTCGGTCGAACAGCCCAGAGGCGGTAGACGAATAAGGAATCAGCGGCATCCCTGTATGTACATGCCATTTGTATTCTTCCTCACTCGCTGCAACTGTTGTTCTGTCATCCCCTACGCCATATGCGCTTTTTTTCCTTGCAAGGCTCCATTGATTGGATACTGCACAGAATCCCTGCACATGATTTTCCGCAGCGCATTTTTCAAACTCCTGCAGGCGCTCGAGCGTAAAATTGGATGCGCCATAATAACGAATCTTACCTTCCTCACGCAGCTTTTCCAGCCATGCCAGAACATCCTCTGCCGGAACCGTCGGATCATCCCGATGCAGCCAATACAAATCGATGCAGTCCCGCTGCAGGGTTTGCAGACTCTCTTCCAGATCCTTTCGAATCTCATTCTCCTTGATGCGAGACACCTGCGGCGCTGCAAAATCATAATGTCCGCCCTTTGTCGCTACAATGACTCGGGAATTGTCGACCGTTTTAAGCCACTCGCCTAAGATTTTTTCTGCACAGTTGCCCGCTCCGGGAATCCACTTGCAATATGCATTCGCCGTGTCAATGAAATTTCCGCCCAGCTCACAATAGCGATCCAGTATCTCGAATGCTGCTTTTTTCTCAATTCGCTCCCCAAACGAGCCTGTACCCATGCAGATATTGCTTACACGCAGGTCGGTATTTTTTAAGGTCACATATTTCATGCGTCATCCTCCGCATCTAACCGCTCTAACATGAATATTCTTGCAGAGACAGAGGCCGGAAGCACCGCGCTCAGGCTACCTGTTTCCTGATTCCATATACACTTGGAAGGCAGAGATTTGGGATAAAAGCATCTTGCTTGGGCCTTTCTCCCCTTCCACTGTGGAACAGGCAGCGAAATTGTCTCTGTTTTGCTGTTGCATCTCCATACGGCAATGAAGATGCGATTTTCCGCTTCCATTCCCAAACTAATCCATTCGTCGCCCAATGCGGATAATCCAATAGGCCAAAACGGCAGGAATCCCGACACCTCATCACGCATTTGCTTGTAGCAATCAATGCCTTCCTTGATGATCGCAAAGCATTCCGGCGCAATGATATCCGGTCGTCCGCTTTGATGAATGCGCATCAGAAGCGCATTTACCATATTAAATGCGGTTTGTTCCGCCGTGCTGTCCGCCAGTGGATAGGACCATACGCCGGCCTGTTCCGGCGTCACTGCCGTCGGCGCATTTGCTGCGATGGATGCCGTATAGATATAATCCTCCTGATCGCTGGTTGACTGCAGCGGATAGCGTGCCAGCATGGCATAATCCATGCGCAGCCCGCCGCTCGAACAATTCTCAATCACCAGATTCGGATAACGCTCCATTACGGATTCCAGCCAGCGCAGATAAGCACGATTATGGGACAGCAGACCATCGCCAAAGCTGTCGGCGTCCGTTTCCGTACCGATGCCTGCTTCAATATTGTAATCAATCTTGAAATATCCTACGCCGTATTCTCGAATCAAGCGGTCGATAGTTTCATCCATATAGCGGATAACTTCCGGATTTCTGTAGTCCAGCTGATACCGTGAGCGCTCCTGTATGTTCTTCCCATGCCGTGTGAAGAACCACTCCGGCTTGGCCTGCTTGACCACGGGGGAATGGATACCCAGGACTTCCGGCTCTAACCACAGGCCGGGAATCATGCCTTTGCTGCGAATATAATCCATCACCTCTACCAGACCATTGGGAAAACGCTCTTTGCTTTCCTTCCATTCGCCAACACTGTCCCACCAGTACCCGGCGGAATACCATCCGCCGTCTACCACATAGTATTCGCAGCCCAGTTTTGCCGCAGCATCAATCATCTGCTTTTCTTTTTCTGTGGTCGGATCTGCAAACAGACAGTTCATATAATCATTGAAAATAACGCTTGCTTTCACGTTATCCGAATGGTTGCGGCGAATCTTGCGTCTGTACTTTGTCATTTCTCCCACGGCTTGTGAAAAAGTGCCGTTAATCACGGAGATTGCTGCCGGAACCGAAATAAATTGCTCACCCGGCTTGAGTCGTTTCCACCAGTGGCTGTCGCTTTCGGTTGGACCGGACAACAGCAAATAGTAGTGACCCGTCTGATCCCCGATCTCCCAATGCCAGGATCCGTTGTTTTCGATCTGCCAAAGCAGTGCAGCGCCGGTTTCCGTATTCTCCAGATATCCCATCGGAAGATAGGATTTGGTGGACCATGTGCCGGTATTCCCAACGGACAGCGCCGTTGCAGAATGCTGCCGCTGTCGAATCTGGCTGCTCGTGAGGCCTACCTCCGGGAAAGAATATGTCTTCCACTGTGCTTCGCGGCACCATGTGTTATGCGGAATCCACACACGCATTTTGTCCTCCGGTGCAGACAATCCGCCTCTCTCCACGCCGGTCAGGGCAAAAGAGGAAACATACTCGATTCCAAGCTCATCGGTTCCCGTGTTTTCCAGTTCCGCCCAAGCACGCACGGTCTGAATGCCGTCATAGAACTGGTAAATCTGCCGTGCCTGCAATCCCATTGCAGGCTCCTGCATATAAAACGTAATGCGACGTCCTTCTTCATTTCTTTCATCCGTGTGACGGATGTACTGCATCCGCCATCCTGCACTTGTTACGGCATGACGGATACCATTTCTTTCCGGCTCACAGTTTTCCCCTGTAACCTGCACCTCCAGCGCATAAAACCCCTCTTCCGGCATTTCGTTTTCCGGACAGGCCTGCGCCGAAAAATGCAGCAGCTGGAGACGCAAATCATCACAGACTTGCCAAACCGCATAAATACCATTTTCGCACAGCTCAATTTGATTCATATCCATCACCTCAGAGCTTGCCGCCGGAAGTCGCAATGCCTTCTACAAACTGCTTCTGGAAAATCAGATAAATCACAATCATCGGGATACATGCCAGCAAGGATGCCGCCATCAGCTCCGGATAATTAGACGAGAAGGTACCCTGCAGCTTTGCCAGTGCCGAAGCCAGCGGCATCGTTGCCTGATTGGTATTGACAACCAGCGGCCACATCAGGTCCTTAAATGCAAACAGCGCGGTGAAGATGCCCAGCGCCACCATGCCGGACTTTGCCAGCGGCAGCATGATAAACAGGAAGGTCTGTCCTATATTGCATCCGTCCAGCCGTGCGGATTCTTCCAGCTCCTTGGGCAGATTGATGAAGTTCTGCCGCATCAGGAACGTGCCGAATGCAGTTACCAGACCGGGGAAGATCAGCGCGAAGATGGTATTCTGCGCGCCGAGTGCGTTAATCATCAGGTACTGCGGAATGATGAAAATCTGCGTCGGAATCATCATCTGGAAAATAACCAGCGTGAACAGGAACTTTTTGCCCTTAAATTGCAGCCGCGCAAATGCGTATCCTGCCATTGTCGCCGTCAGCACGGCACAGACCACACGCCCTACAATCATCCAGATGGTATTCCAATAGAGCCGCGGAATATCCATCTTGGCAATGGCGCTTTCAAAGCCATCCAGCAGCCACTTCGACGGGAATATCACGAAAGGATTTACCTGCGTTGCCTCCGTAACCGATTTGAATGCAGTTAGAATCATCCAGATAAACGGAACCAGCATCACGACGGCGCCAATGGAGAGCAGGCAAATCGCCAATACATTTTTGCTTCGTTTTTTGCTCATAACGTCTCCTTTCTCCAAGCTCAACAATAGGAGAAAACTTCTTTATTAGTTGTAATGCACCCATTTTTTCTCCAAATAGTTTTGGAAAAACGTGATGACCATAATGATCATGAGAAGCAGAATGACAATCGTCGAGCCATAGCCCTTATTGCCTTCGATGAAGGAATAATTATAGAACAGATAGACCAGCGATTGTGTCTCTTCCAATGCAGGATTGCTCAAATCCATCATCATATAAATAACGTCGAACACCTGCATCGCTGCAATCAGACGCGTAACCAATACGAAGAACAAGGTTGGCGAAAGCAGCGGAATGGTAACATTGAAAAACTGCTGCACCGTGCTTGCTCCGTCAATTCGTGCCGCTTCATAATAATCTTTCGGTATTTCCTGTAAACCTGCCAAAAACAGCACCATATTATAGCCGATAACCGACCAGATGCCGACTACTGCAACCGAGTAGATTGCGATTTTGGGATCAGAAATCCAATTCACCGGACCGAATCCGAAAATACTCAGAATATGATTGAGCAAGCCGAACTGGCTGTTATACAACCACCGCCAAACCATTGCCACGGCAGCCGGCGCTGCAATCATCGGCAGAAAATAAATCGTACGGAATGCCACCCGGCATTTCATCTTTCTGTTCAAAAGCACCGCAAGCAGCAGCGCAATGACAATGGAGATCGGCACTTCCACCAACGTATACCGAATTGTATTCCATACGGCTTGCCAGACGGAAGAATCGTGAATCAAGTCAATGTAGTTTTCCAGCCCTATGAAGATATTTCCTTTGCCGAAATCACCTGTTTTGAAAAAGCTCTGATAGATTGTTTGAAAAATAGGAATGATATTCAGAACGATTAAACCAAGTATGGTGGGGAGCACCATAAGGTATCCCCACCATGCTTCATTACGCTTTTTCGCAGAATATCTTACGGTTTTATTTTTTCCGCTCATAGTATTCCTCCTGCGAATCGCATTGGTTTTAGTTGGTTTCTTCCAGAATCTGATTCATCTGCTCGGCAATGTTTTTGCAGGTCTCTTCCGGCGTCTTTTCACCCGTGAAGCCGGCGCCAATCTCTTCCTTAATCATATTGGCCCAGTTTACAGTACGGCGGGAGTGCGGGAAAATCACCATCGTGTCATTCATGACATCCAGATATGCCTGCAGATTGAATTCAGGATGCGCATTGATCCAGTTGTCGGAAGTGCCTTCCCAAGCCGACATCATAACACCAAGATCGGACTGCATCTGCTGTGCTTCCTGCGAGCCAAGATACTCAATCACCTTCCAAGCCGTTTCCGGATCATCAGAGTTTGCCGGTGCTGCCCATGCAACGCCATTATAGATGGTGGTACGGACATTGTTCGGACCCATTGGCTTGATGACGACATCGCAGTTTTCCTTGACATAATCGTTGTTGGTCAGATCGTTTACCTTCCACGAGCCCTGCAGCGTCATTGCTACCTGACCGGACATGAACAGTGTGCAGTCGCCGTTCTCAACCAGCGTCGTATAGGGAGGCATATAACCGTTTTTCTCCATATCCATCAGGACGGTCAGACCTTCAATCGTGCCCGGCTGATCAAAGCCAGAGGTCTGCTGATCATCAGAAAGCACATATCCGCCGTAATCATAAATGATATTGTAATAGCCGCCCTGGTCATTATCCGGGCTAACCGCGAAACCATACTGGCTTCCGTCGTCCTTGGTCAGCTTTTGAGCTGCTTCTGCAACGTCTTCCCAGGTCCAGGTATCATCCGGATACGCCAAACCTGCTTCATCAAACATCGTCTTGTTGTACCAGAGCGCTACCGTATCAATATCCTTCGGAATGCCCAGCTGCGCGCCGTCCTCATTCTGATACAGGCTTACGATATCCTGCGGATACTTGCTCATATCAATTTTATCGCTCGACGCAATATAATCGCTTAAATCGAGCAGCATGTCATTTTCCGCATACTTGGCAATTTCGTTGGAATGCATAATGAAAACGTCCGGCATGGAACCACCGGTTGCCGCAGCCTCCAGCATGGTCCAATACTGATCCCAAGGAGTGACCTCAATTCTGGTTTCAATGCCAGTTTCCTCGGTGAATTTCGCAAGAATCTCGGTAAAACCAGGCTCCTGCGGAGAATCCCACATTGCAACAGTAATCACATCACCGCTGCCGCCGGTTGCAGATTCATCCGTATTGCTTGTATCCTGTTCCGTTGTGGTTTGTCCACACCCAACCAATGCTACCAGCATTGCTGATAAAAGCGTCCAGCTAATCAGCCTTTTTTTCATTTCGAAACACTCCTTTTCAATTCTTTTCAATTACCTCGTCGCTCTTCCGTCAATAGGAATCATATCCCTAACGACAAATGAATCTTATCACAAGAGTTTTTTTCGGAATAGTCATTTTTCAGCCGCGAATAGCAAATTTGTTTCATATGAGAATTTTCCATTTTCCTCACAATTTTCGCATTTAATTTTGTCTATTTTAGACAATCCCTGTCATAATCATGCCCAATTTTCTGCAGCATCGCATTATTTGCGTAATAAAATCCGCCGATTATTAAAAGGCAGACCGGCAGATAGAAACAAATTTCTGCTGTCTTTCTGCTTCATTGGCAGATATGGAGGCAGTCAAATGTCATCCGGATGCCATATTTTCTCCTGACGATCCGATACGGAAATTGAGTCGCTTCTTTCTACCGAGCGCGCAACACGAAAAGAAAGGTGCTGTCATGAAACGCATGAAGAGAATATTCGCTGTCGGCCTCTTATGCAGCCTGCTGCTATCCGGCACCGCGTACGCTTCTGATTCTTATCAGGAAATCACAGATGAAATGTATGCTTTTGGATTGGGTGATTACATCGCCTACAAAAACATGGATGATCTCAAATTTCATATTTTTTCTGTCAATCACGGAGAGGTTACGGAGTTTCTCACAGCCGACAGCGCGTTGCCGGACCGGGATGCACTTTCCCTGTCAGATGTAGACACCGGAGACTATTTTGCGGCTATCTTAGACGGCAAATATGCTGTTTTTACCCATGCATTCAAACAGCTTACACCAAACAAATATACATGGATAACCTTTCGGGGCGATTTTGCAATCGGAGAAATCGCCGATCCCATGGTGTCGCCCAATGATAACAGTCAGACAACCTATGAGCTGATTGAGCTTGCATCCGGAAAGGTTTTTCTTTCGGTAACCGGTTCACGGATACGCATTTCAGACGACGGTCAGTATTTTATAACCGATAAAGGCATTTATAACAACACCGGACAGCTCCTGTTCCAACCGGAAGCGGCACGCATTTTCTCCGAGGATGTCATTCCATTATCCGATGCTGAATTTCTCTGGATCGGTGAAACGAACCAGCAGTATGCCCTTTTTCAATCCAACACGCAAAAAAGCGAGTGGTATGACGAAATCGATCCCGTATTTATGCTCTGGACACAGCTGTTTACAGCCAGCAAAGACGGAACTTCTTTTTTGTTGGATTCAACCGGGAAAATCGTGACTGAAACCGACGGCTCCATTTCTCTGCTTGCAACCGATGTTGCTGCCATCACAGAAAACAATACGGTTACGTATTGGAATCATAATGGGGAAATCGACTTTTTGAATTCATACAGTGCGGTACAAGCGCTGAGCGGCGATTCTCCTGCCAGAATGACCAATTTGCTTGTACAGAATGCCTCCGATCACAAATGGGGCGTCATCCGTCAGGACGGCACCGAGCTTCTTCCAGCCATCTATGACCTTGCAGAAAATGTCACGCAAAGCAATGACATTTATCGAACCGTGCTGAACGGGACCTCACAAGTTTGGAATTTGAGCGCAGGGAAACCACTTCCAATCCCATATCATGACGGTTTGCAATCCAGCACATACGTCGGCGACAAAGCAGCCGAATGGATCGCATCGCTGAAAGAGCTTGAGAACGGTATCGCAATCGCCGATCTGTATGATACAGACGGCAATCTCGTATACGAAAATGTCCGTCAAATTTTCTATCTAAATGGGCAGAAGTTCTATGCCAAAGCAGTTTCTACCGAAAAAAACAATTATCAGGAAGTACTGGAAACAGAGGACGGGCGCCGTTTATTTTCCGCCCCACTTAATGAAATCATCAGTCTGGTATCCAGAGCTGTCATTCGCACCACCCCCTGCACGGAGGAATACGGCGAAAACGCCCGCTGTTTTCTGGATACTTCATTCCAATCCGCCGAACCCCAGTTTTCTTATATCCGATATTATTTGCTGCATTTGGGTATCAAGGGCTGGGTTTTATGCGGCGGAATCGTGCTGGTTGCTGCTGCATCCGGAATCATCATACATCGCAAACATGCAGAAAAAAGAGCCGTCAAATGACGGCTCTTTTTTTAACCTTCTGCAATTGCACATGGATTCTGCTATCAATCCATTACCATCGAATCGGGTTTTCTATTTTCCGTAATCCACGTTGATGCTGTTTTTCTCAGAATCGAAAACGCATCGAAAATCAACTTGTCATGAGTGGTTCTGCCGTAATCTGCCGATGACGCTGCTCAAAAGCGGCTAACACTCATATAATCTATACCAAGCACAATCACAGTTCAATATTAAAGTCTATCATATCATCATAGAGCTTCTTACATTTTTCAAAATCCTGCTCCCTCATCGCATCCAGAATTGCGCGGTGCCGGAAATCGCCTTCGAACAAAGTCACGCCTTTTTCTCGCCAACCGGCAACTCGTTTCTTCAACGTCAAATAAACATATTTTTCTATGGTGTTTTTCGCCATTGCAAAACAGTAGCTGTAAAGCGTATTATGTGACATCAACCATATCTGTTCATGAAATTTGACATCGTAACGCGTCATTTCCTTCATTTGTTCCTCATCAATGGGCAAAACCGTATTTCTTTTTACTGCTTCGTATTCCGTACAAATACGGTCCAACTCATCAAACTCTTCCTTGGTTGCGCGGATAATTGCCAACCGGGCACATTCCACTTCAATCAATTTGCGAAACTCACACACATTTTCCATCAGCTTCGGTTCACTGAAAAGATCCTGCACCGCATTGATATAGTCGGAAAACTCGAACTTTTTGACGTACGTTCCATCCCCCACTCGTGTTTCCACCAGCCCGATTGCATTCAGACGTTGCAGAGCCATACGCACCGTCAAACGATTCACGCCATAAAGAGCCGCCAATTCTGTTTCTGATGGGAGTTTTTCGTCGGCCTTCCAACGCTGCGCGACAATATTTTCGCGCAAATTCTGATAAACCTGTTCTCCTGCCGTTATTTTTTCAACCTTCTTAATGGTTGGCATACACTCTCATCCTTTACTATTTGTTATGCATCCGCACAAACGCTTCTATCATGCCCTCAATTTCCTTATGACCATTATATCAGATTTGTCGAAAACACACAAACAAATTTAATATTTTTCTTATTTTTAGCCAAAATGTCTAAGTTGCAAAAAAATTCCCTTGACTTCATATGTTTCTTGTATAATAATTTAGTTGTAAATCAGGCGAACAGGTAACCTGATAAAGGATCGATCTTTTAAACAACGCAAGCACAAATAAGGGAGGGAAAATAATGATTCTTTTGTGGTTCGTAATTTCAATCGCACTGCTGATTTTGATGATCTCCAAGCTGAAAATTCATGCATTCCTCACACTGCTGATCATTTCATTATTCTTTGGTGTCTGTGCAGGAATTCCAATCCATGAATTACCCACGCTCATTGCCAGCGGTTTTGGCAATACCATGACAAGCATCGGTATTGTCATTGTGTGCGGTGTTGTTATTGGCACATTCCTGGAATATACCGGCGGCGCACAAAAAATTGCAGATGCCATTTTAAAGCTGATTGGCATCAAGCGAGCAACTTATGCAACTTCCATCACCGGTGCATTCGTATCCATTCCGGTTTTCTGTGATTCCGGTTTTGTTATTCTCAATCCGATCATCAAGGGTCTTTCCCGACGTGGCCGTATCTCTTACGCTTCGCTTGTCGTTGCACTGATGGCCGGTCTGCTTTGCACCCATTCCTTCATCCCGCCAACACCCGGACCGGTCGCTGCTGCCGGCCTGTATGGTGCGGAAATCGGCCAAGTCATGTTTTATGGCCTAATCGTATCCATTCCGGTGGTCATTGTATGCTCCATTTGGGCAAATTCCCGTTTCGTCAAAGGCGCATTCCCCGAGGTTGCTGCGGAAAACGAGCTGGATGCGGAGCAGGAAAAGGAATTTCAAAAGGTTGTTGAGCATGCGCCTTCGACGCTGATGTCGTTTATTCCAGTGGCGCTCCCTATCGTTATCATCATCTTTAAATCGTTTTTCGGTAACGCAGAGGGAAACATGCTTCAGCGCATTCTGGATGTTGTGGGCACTCCTTGGATTGCACTGCTGATTGGTACCGCAATCTGCTTCCTGCTGCCGACAAAGCTGAACGAAACCGTAACGAACGAATGGGTCGCCAAATCGCTGAGCGGCGCCGCAGAAATCATGTGCATCACCGCAGCAGCCGGCGGTTTCGCTGCAGTCCTTCAGGCAACTACCATTGGCGATACTCTGGCAAATTTGGTACTTGATGCAGGTCTGCCGGCAGTCTTTGTTCCCTATTTGATGGCTGCTTTGATTAACCTTGCACAAGGCTCGGCCACTGTTGCTCTGACAACAGTAGGCGGTATTCTGGCTCCGATGCTGCCCGCGCTTGGTTTGAATCCAATCGTTGCCACGCTCGCAACAGCAGCCGGTTCCCTGTCCTTCTGCCATACAAACTCTTCGTATTTCTGGTGCGTAACCAAACTGGGTAATCTGAAGCTAAACCAAAGCTACCGTTTGATCACATTAACATCCGTAATGATGGGTCTAACCGCAATGGTTGTCATTTGCATTTTGAATCTGTTTCTATAAATAGGAGGCGCTACATATGAAAATTACAAGTGTGGATATCATTAAGGCATTCAAAACTCCATCGGTTGCGGCCGAAGTTGCCGTAGGCAATGTTCCATGGCATCCGGTTTTTGTCCGTATCAATACGGATGAAGGTATTAGCGGCTATGGTGAAATCGGTGTAGCCTATGGCAATGCACAGAGCGCCGGCTTCGGCATGGGCGTTGACTTCGCAAAGTGCATTATCGGTCTGGACCCGATGAACAGTGAGGATATCTGGAATCGACTGCATCGTCTGACCTTCTGGGGCATGGGTAATGGTGGTGTCATCATGGCTGGTATCTCCGGCATTGATATTGCACTCTGGGATATCAAGGGTAAGGTGTTAAACGCGCCGGTATATCAACTGATGGGCGGCAAAACAAACAGCAAATTGCGCGCCTATGCCAGCCAACTGCAGTTTGACTGGGGTAAGGTAAGCCATTCCTTGGCAAAGCCGGAGGAATATGCGGAAGCGATGCGCAAGGCCATGGCTGATGGTTTTGACTGCGTGAAGGTTGATCCCGTCGGCTTCGATGAAAACGGCGTATGGATGGGACGCAGCAGCCGCGGCATTTTGCAGCGTGACCAGTTAAAACTTGCCGTCGATCGTGTGGCAGCCATGCGCGAAGTTGGGCCGGATGTCGATATCATCATCGAACTGCATGCGCTGACCGATGCGACAACGTCCGTACAATTGGGCCGTGAGTTACAGAAACTCAACTGTTTCTACTATGAAGAGCCTACACAGCCGCTCAACCCGAACCTGTTTAGAGAAATCAGCAGCAAAATCGAAATTCCGGTCGCAACAGGCGAACGTGTATATACCCGTTGGGGATATCGCCCCTTCTTCGAGGATCATTCTATTGGTATCATCCAGCCCGATCTTTGCAACACCGGCGGCTTAACCGAAGGCAAAAAGATCTGTGATATGGCGCATGTGTATGATATCGGCGTGCAGGTCCACTGCTGCGGCGGTCCGATTTCGGCTGCTGCCGCACTGCAGCTGGAAGCGGTTATTCCGAACTTTGTCATTCACGAGCTGCATGCATCTGCCCTGATTGAAGATAATATCAATCTTTGCAAATATGATTATGTTGCTAAGGATGGTTATTTTGAAGTGCCTGATCGCCCCGGCATCGGTCAGGAACTCACCGATGAAGCCATCGCCAATGCCGAAGTCGTAACTGTAAAATAACGCCCCCTCACTACAGAAGGTCCGTGTTTCTGCTTTAGAAACACGGACCTTGCTTTTATGGAATTATGGTAGGTCAAATTGCAAATACAGCAATCGTTAAGGTCATCTCCCACCGCTTTTCCATGACATAGCTCCTATTTTAAGACTCTAAAATATAATGCAGAGCCTTGCATTTTACCTTATCTATCCGTTAATATATTTTCGCTCTTTTCTCTCAGCATCTTGCCGAAGTGCATGGTGACAAGATTCGTAAAAATCTGCATGGACATTGGCTGACTGGCTGTATTATTGTCGCTGGGGATAATAAAAATCTTGTCATAAGGCCTGCTTGCCTTGAGACGCTGATTGTTTGTGACAAGCACCAAATAGGGACGATTCGGTTTGTTGTAATCAAAATAACTTTGGAAATCCTCAAAATAGCGACCGCTGCTTGAAATTACAATGATTAACGTCTCAGATCCGCATTGTTGTATGAAACTCTCCTGCTCCGGCAAAATGTTAAAACAATTTGCAATTTTGTCATAAGAGGACAGTTCCATCTGAAAATTCAGTGCAATTGGATATGCATGCATTTGGGCACAAAGCCCGATATTTTCATATTTCAGCAGCAGATTGGAAAACTGCTCCAATACTTCATCCGTCGCATATTCACGCACGACATGCAGCATCTCCACATGCTGGCGAAAGTATTCGTGTGTCATATCCTCTTTGGGCAAGGCAAGGTACTCATCGTATCGGTGATACCGTCCGGTCAATGCCACATGCATCGTTTGCCGCATGGACTGATAATCCTCATAACCCAACCGCCGGCAAAAGCGGGAAACTGTAGATTTGGATACGAAACTTCCTTTGGCGATGTCTTCCACTGAAATTTTTTTGAGCTTATAGATATTACTGATAAGGTACTTTGCAATACGATAATCAGAAGAATCCGAACTGGTAGAATTAAGAACTGCGTAAAGTCCGTTGCGCAGTTTTTTCATGGTTGAACCAACCTTTCAACGCAATGTAAATGGTGCGGCATCATGCTTGCAGATATGGAATGTGCACATATTTATTATAACATAGAACCCAGTAATATTTAAGTAGCGATACGCATTTTCAACAGGAACGAAAAGAGTTTAAAAATCAAAATCATGTAAATAGCACAAAATATCTCGACTTTTTTCAGCAAAAAGAGAATAAAAAAAGTAAAAATGTTTCATTTTATGAAACAATATTCAGATAGTTGAATTGCCCGAAATTGCAGGAACGGTTGTGCTATAATTTGGTCAATCCAAACAAGTGCACTGTTTAAAACACAACAAGGAGGCCCGTACTACGCATGAGTACATTTGAGAAATTCAGATCAAAAATGGAAGAAGTCATCGCAAGGTTTTCCTCAACAACAGCAATCAATGCTTTGAAAAACGGCATGCTGGCAACATTGCCGCTGACAATGCTGGGTTCCATTTTCCTGCTTGTAGCAAGTTTCCCAATCGATAATTGGTCGGAAATTATGACCGGTCTGCTCGGCCCGAATTGGAAATATCCGTTTACACAGGTTTCAAGCAGTACCTTTGACATTATCGCGCTGGTTGCATCCTTCAGTATCGCTTATCAGTATGCACGCATTAAAAAAATCGAACCGTTCGCCTGCGGTATGATTTCGTTGGTTAACTTTCTTGTACTGATTCCGTCCGTTGTTGTACAGGATGGTGTTGAAGTCGGCAGCATTATTCCGAAAACATGGGCAGGCGGCAGTGGTATGGCAACCGCAATTATTGTGGGCCTTATCACAGGCTGGCTCTATACCGCTATTCTAAACAAGGGCTGGCGCATTCAGATGCCTGCCAGTGTTCCGGAAGGGGTAGCGAACTCCTTTAATGCGTTAATCCCCGGCTTCCTGACGATTCTGATGGCCTTTGTGGTCTGCGCAATTTTCCGCATTGGACTGCAAACAACACTGTCGGAGTGCATCGTAGCAATTCTGCAAATTCCGCTGCAATCCGGTCTTGGTTCGCTGCCGGGTTACCTGTTGTATACCATTCTCATTTCCATCTTTTGGATGTTTGGCATTCATTCGTCTGTGCTTAACTCGATCGCAAACCCCTTTCTGCGTGCGAATGGTCTGGCCAATCAGGCACTTCTGGATGCAGGCGTCGCGCTCACCGCATCCAATGGTGCATACCTAATTACGTTTCAGTCGCGGTCCAATTTCATTACGATGACAGGCGCCTGCATCACGGTTGGTTTGGTGTTGGCCATGGCTTTCCGCGCACGGTCGATGCGTTACAAGCAGCTGGGCAAACTTGCACTCATTCCGACTTTCTTTAATGTCAATGAGCCGGTTTTGTTTGGTTTCCCGATTGTGCTGAATTTTGCAATGCTGATCCCTGTGCTTCTTGTGCCGATTTGTGCCGCACTGACTGTATACTTCGCAACTGCGATCGGCTTTATGGCGCCTTTCGGTGCAATTGAAGTGCCGTGGACCACGCCTCCGCTCATCAGCGGTTTCATCCTGGGCGGTTGGCGTGCTTCGGTAGTTCAGTTGCTCATTATTCTGGAGTCCTGCGTGATTTACTATCCATTCTTCAAAAAGCAGGATGCATTGGCTTATCAGGAAGAACAGGAAGGAGCAGAAGAGACTTGAATATCGAAAAGCAGTTTCCGGAGGGCTTTCTCTGGGGCGGTGCAGTAGCAGCAAATCAGTGCGAAGGCGCTGCCTTTGAAGGTGGAAAAGGCCTTTCTGTAGCAGATATTGCGCCCAAGGGTGTTCGTGGACCGTATGACAGCGCAATTGATCCGAATAAGTACTATCCACATGCACAAGCAGTGGATTTTTATCACCGATATCCGGAAGACCTTGGTTATATGAAGGAACTCGGCTTAAAATGCTTCCGTACATCTATCGCATGGTCACGTATCTTTCCGAAGGGCGATGAGACCGAGCCAAACGAAGAGGGGCTGCAGTTTTATGACCGTCTGTTTGATGAGATTCGCCGGGACGGTATGGAACCACTGGTGACAATTTCGCATTATGAGACACCGCTGTATCTGGTAGACCATTATGGTGGTTGGCGCAACCGGGAGATGATTTCATTCTTCCTTAAGTACTGCAAAGTCATTTTCCAACGCTATCACAGCAAGGTCAAATACTGGCTTACCTTTAATGAAATGAACAATGTCCACAACTTCCCCTTTGTGGCAGGTGGCTTCCGTGTAGCGGAAGGCGAAAATGAAATTGAAGCGCTCTATCAGGCATCACATTATATGTTTGTTGCAGCGGCGCAATCCGTCGCGCTGCTGCATCAGATTGACCCTGCCTGTCAGATTGGCTGCATGATCAGCACCAGTACGCTATATCCAGCCACCTGCCGCCCAAATGATGTTTTCGGCGCCTATACCGGACAGCGAAGAAAGTACTTCTTTGTGGATGTGCCGGTCAACGGCCGCTATCCGGGTTATATCAAGCGTGTATGGCGTGAAAATAACGTGCGTCTGGAAACTCGGCCCGAAGATTTTGAGGCGCTGAAAAACACGGTGGACTTCATTGGCTTCAGTTATTATCGGAGCAGCACCTACGAGGATGGCAAGCAGCTGCACAGCGACACCGGCGGTTTTATCTCCGACCCCAATCCCTATCTGAAAAGCACAGATTTCGGATGGCAGATTGACCCGATGGGTTTGCGCTTGGTGTGCAACGAACTGACGGATTTGTTCCACAAGCCCTTGTTTATTGTCGAAAATGGCATCGGTACGCGGGAAACACTCGTTAACGGTACGGTAGAAGATGATTACCGCATCGACTTTGTGCGGCAGCACTTGCTGGCAGTGTATCAGGCAATTTTAGATGGATGCAATATTATGGGATATACCTATTGGGGTCCATTTGATATCGTGTCTGCAGGCACTGCACAGATGGAGAAAAGATACGGCTTTGTCTATATTGATAAAGATGATAACGGGAACGGTTCCCTCAAACGCTATAAGAAAAAATCCTTTACGTTTTATCAACAGGTTATCGCAACCAACGGAGCGTGCCTGTTTGAATAAAAGCAACGGCCTAATATGGGGAATATCAACATCACAGAAAGCGAGGAATATACGATGAGAAAAATTATTTTATTGTGTTCGGCGGGTATGAGCACCAGCATGCTGGTAGAGAAGATGAAGCAGGCAGCACAAGCGGAGAACTACGAATGCACCATCAGTGCGCATGCAATTGCAGAGGCTGCTGAGTATGGTGCAGATGCAGATATTGTCCTGCTCGGGCCACAGGTACGCTTTAATCTTTCTAAGGTGAAAGGGATAGTGTCCTGCCCGGTGGAGGTCATTGACATGGCCGCATATGGTCTGATGGATGGTAAAAAGGTCATTGCGTTTGTAAAGAAAGTGCTGGGTGATTAATCATGCAGGAAATGGAAGCCATTTGCTTTCAAATGATTAGCGCCGTTGGTACGGCAAGATCGATGTACATTGAAGCGATTCATTTGGCAAAGGCCGGTGAATTTGAACAGGCGCAGGAGATGATGCGACAGGCGCAACAGAATTTCGTGGAGGGACACCATGCGCATGCCAAGCTCATTGAAAACGAAGCTGACGGCAACCAAACGCCTTTCTCGTTAATTCTGATGCATGCGGAAGACCAAATGATGAGTGCGGAAGCCTTTGGCATTCTTGCCGAAGAATTCATTGACATCTATCAGGAAATAAAACGGTAACTTGCCGGAAAGATTATTATAGAATTACCTACCACATCAGATATTGTTGGTTTATAGTCGCGTTTTATTTTCTGCAGTTTGTATTTTTTATCTTGAAAAAAAGAGTTCTTCTATGACTAGATTCTATCATAGAAGAACTCTTTTATCATATAGTTACAGAAACAGTGCTGCACCACCCGCAGAACTGCTCTTTTAGGGTTTTGCATGCCTCATAGAAGATTCCCATATCGACAGAATAGGAAATATACTGCACTCCTGCTTTCGTCCACATCTCCATGGTCTCCTTGCTGTCTGTGAATGTTCCGACCACCGCGCCTCTTCTTTTCGCAGCTTTCACGATTTGATTCATCGCTTCCACCACCAACGGATGAGTCACTTGACCGGGGACGCCCAGACTCTGGGACAGATCATATGGTCCGATAAAGAAGATATCAATTCCTTCCACTGCCAGAATATCGTCCAGATTATCTATAGCTTTCTGTCCTTCAATCTGTGCGATGACAATTGTCTCATTTGCACCTTCAAAGTATTTTTCTTTATCCAGTGCAGAATAGTGAGCTGCCCGCACAAACCGGCATACTCCCCTTTCTCCCATAGGGGAAAATTTAGCCAGCTTTACCGCTTCCCTTGCCTGTTCCGCCGTTGTAATCTGCGGAATCTCGACTGCTGCCGCGCCGATATCCAGCGCCTTTCCAATTGCTTCCTCGGCAATCGCAGGAACCCTTACCACCGGGAGAATCCCGGATACCTGAGCAGCCCGGATATTATTCTGCATATTCTGAATGCTGATGGGACCATGTTCCATGTCCAGGATGGCAAAATCCATTCCTGCGTATCCTGCTGCCTCCACAAATCCAGGGTCGCAAGTCTTCATAAATGGACCAAAGACTGCCTTGCCAGCTTTTAATCTCTCATTAAATTTCCGAATCAGCGCTTCGTTCATCGCCATTTCCTCCACAGAATTCTAATCGCTATTCATCTGTGCGACGCAGATTCTTTCCACATGCGTCATTGCATAGCTTCCCATCTTCCCATGCGAGTTTTCCGTTAACAAAGCATTTCGCAATACCGCTAGCAAGCTGTACTGGTTTTTCAAATGTAGCATGATCCTTTAATTCCGCGGGATCAAAAATATTGATATCCGCATAGTATCCTTCCGCTATCTGACCGCGACGCGCTATGCTCATCCTCGCCGCCGGCAGGCTGGTCATCTTCCGGATTGCCTCCTCCATCGTGTACAGATGGCGCTCCTGCACATATTCCCGGATGATTTTCGGAAACGCGCCATACATCCTCGGATGAGGTGTATCTGTCACTGCATAGATAGAATCGGAGATCACATTGGAATACGGAAGCTTCGCAACTGTATCGATGTCATCCTGACACATACTCATATTGATGATAGCGACTTTGCCTTCCTCATCATGCAAAAGCCACGCTACGAACGCACCGTCGCTCTCGAACCCATATTCTTTTGCCGCATCAGATACCATCTTGCCGACAAATTTTTGATTGCTCTGTTTGTGCACACCGGAAATGAGGATCCTGTCCCATCCAAGCGTGATCGCGAAGTTGTCCCAGTCATCATAGTTAATCTCCAAAGACTTGCAGAACTCTTCGACGCCTTCTTTGGTCCCCATTCGCTCCAGAGCACGGTTCATATCTCCGTCCACAAATGCAGGCGGTACCATGGTGGTAAGCGAGGTAGAACCTCCTTCATATGGATAGAAGTCGCAGGTCACATCCTGTCCTTCTTTTCTCGCCTGTTCAATCAGCTCGATGGCACGATGGATCTCTTTTCTCCAGTTTGCCATACCGCAGGATTTAAAGTGACTGATTTCCACCGGACAGCCAACCTTTTTCCCAATCTCGATGACCTCTTTTACGCTGTCCACCATACTGTCGCCTTCTCCTCTGATATGCACACAAAGCGGAGTATGATATTTCTCCATAGGCGCCAGCATCTTTGCATAATCATCCGTGGAATTATAGCACTCAGGCAGATACATAATACCCGCGGACACGCCGACCGCACCCTTTTCCAGCGCATCTTCGATATAATCAGAGGCTTTCTTCATCTCTGCTTCGGTAAACGGTGTATTGGAAAATCCTTTTACCGCAATCTTCACTGTACCGGAACCAATCATTGACGCAAAGTTCAGCGGCAGCTTCAGTTTATCCAAAGCGTCCATGTATTGGCCATATGTATGGATGCCGCGGTATGCAGGTCCCACGACAGGCTCCGCAAACGCGAACATCTCTTCTGCCTTCGCCTCATCTTCCGGAACCGGAACCATGGAAAATCCGCAGTTCCCTGCAACCGTTGTCGTAATCCCTTGTGCCAGCATGACCTTTCCAAAGTCTGTGCCGTAAAACGGCTGTATGTCACAGTGTCTGTGGATGTCGATGAATCCCGGTGTTACTGCCTTGCCCTGCGCATCCACGATTTCCGCCTCTTGCGTAATCGTCTCTAATCCGGCTGTGTCTTCTCCGTCACGGAATACTTTCTTAATTACTTCATCTTCTATATAAACCTTGCCTCTAAATGGTGCATTTCCTAAGCCGTCGTAAATCACGCCGTTTGTGATCAGTAATTTGGCCACACTATTTTGCCTCCTCTTGGGCTTCATTCAGATAATTGTAAACGGTAAAACGGGAAATACCCAAAAAGTCTGCCACCCTTTCCGCAGATTTTTTGATCAGGAATACTCCCTTGTTATCCAGATAGCGCACAACCGCAACCTTGTCGTCCTTATCCAGTTCATCCAACGTATGACCGGTGTTCTCCACCGCTTCTTTCATGAGAGTTTCCAGCAGTTCATCGATGTTGCCCGTAAAGACTTCCCCTTTGTTTTCCTTTTCGTCAGGGCTCGTGAGCTTCATCATCGCCGTCTGTCCTGCCAGCAGTGCTGTGATATCATAATTGATGCAAAGGCTTCCTACCACATTTCCCTTTTCATCCAAAAAATATTTGCTTGAGGAGCGCAAAATGCGCCCCTCTTTTGTTTTGTTGATATAGCAATATTCATCTTTTGGCTGAGCGGTTCCGCGTAAAATAGCCAGTCCTGCATCCGTCCCGCCGTCTCCAACTTTTCTTCCGGTCACATGACCGTTCCAAATTCCTACAATGGTATTATCGTAGTCTCTTGTCAGATCATGCAGAACAACCTCGCAGTCATCACCAAACTGTCTGGCAATACATTCGCATATCTCACACAACATCTTATAATTATCAACTACAAAACTAATGTCTGCCAACCTCCCATACGTTTCATTTTTATTGGACTGCGCCGCGGCTTTCGATTACAAGTGCCATACGTTCTTCCTCTGACATCTCCACCTTCTTTGTGCACAGAGATACCACTACTTCAGCAATCAGAGCAATGATGGTAGCCGGAATAGCCGGACCCGTGAAGATACCAACAATCCAGTTCTGGAAAGCAGGTACAAACAGGTAGAGGATGCCAAATAATGTACCAACTCCTACGCTGGCCAGACCACCTTGCCATGTCGCACGTTTCCAGAGCGCACCAAGTACCATTGCGATCGATACACCGGGGATAATAGAACCGATTACATTACTGATGTAACTGATAACGTCCTGAGCAAACAGTGTTGCACAGAAAGCCAGCAGCAGCGTAACAACTGTCATGATGCGCGACCATTTTCCCACCTTCTCCTCCGGCAGGCTCTTGCCTGTAAAGATAGGGTAGATATCCTGAATGGCAATCGTAACACCTGCGATTGCATCGGAATCTCCCGAGGACATTGTCGCAGAAAGACCGGAAATCATAAACAGAAGTCCAAGCATCGGCCCCAACGCGGTGGTCGCGATATAAGTAAACGCAAAGTCCGGATGCTCCAGAACAGATGTAGCATTATTTTTTGTAGCAATGGTAAATGCAGCCATACCAATGATAGCCGGAAGCATAGAGAAGCCGAGGAGCAAAAGACCGGATGTCTTCAGTGCGTTTGTTGCTGTCTTGTTGTTCTTGGCGGTGTAAACTCTCATACGGTAGGTCGGTGTTCCCCAGCAGGGAATGAAAATGGACCAGATTAGTGATATCAGCGCCATCACGCCCATGGTTCCTACGCCGTAGAAAGTCAGGTTGCCTTCCATGCCCGCTGCGGTGATAGTCTCTGTGATACCGGCCCAGCCACCTGCCATCGGAACACATACCGCTGTAATAGCAATAAATCCAACAACCAAAATTGTAAGCTGAATGAGGTCTGTCCAGACAACCGCCAGATAGCCGCCGATAATAACATATACACCAAATGCAAGTACTGCTATCGCTTTGGCTGTGACCAAATCCAACCCGGTGACATAGCTCAAGTAAGTAGCGCCACCATTTACATGGTTACCCAGCCATACCACTTCAATAATATACATCATGATACTCATGACACTTTTCACAAGCTTATTTCCATTATAATGGAATTGTGCTTCTTCCGCCATAGTTACGAAATTTTTTTCTCGTAATTTCGTCTTTTGGGCGATCCATGCCAGAGTCAGTACGCCGAGTGCGGCGCCCAGTCCATATGCAGCGCCTCCGAATCCCATTTTGAAGCCATTGGCTGTCGCCCCGATTGAAGATCCTGTACCAATCAGCGTGGCGCCCATTGTCGCGAAGATCAGGAAGAACGGTAACTGTCCTCCGCCTGTCAGGTAACCTTTTCCTTCGGATTTTCCTTTACTGCTTATATATCCGACGATAATCATCAGAACGACATAAACTGCAAAGCCAACCAGAAAAAATGTTCCAAAGTTTCCTTCCATTTTCTTTCCTCCTACATTCTTTATTTAACATTCAACAAAATGTTTAACTTGATTCTAGTTTTATTTCAACAGATTGTCAATAGTTTTTTGTGGAGCCTTCTCAATATCTATACATTATATAATTTTTTATGTCTAATATTGTCTAATTTAACAGTTTTCTTGTTTTTCTTCCTTGTAAATTGACTATTTCAACATTTTGTGTAAAAATATAATCAGCAGTTGCGATTTCAACAATTTATCAACCCTCTTGAATGTTAATATATCATGCACTATAGTATTCAGAGGATAAAGGAGGCAAAAGAAAATATGGAAAAGTCTTACTCTTTCAAAGGAAGCGAAGCTATTATCAGTCCCGCGCTTGTTTATTACCGAGATCTTCTTCGCAGCAATTTGGAAAAAGCGATTGAGACCGCGCATGGCGCAGCGCATCTCTGGCCTCACGTGAAAAGCCATAAGATATCACATATCATTCGTATGTCTATGGAATACGGTATCCGCCGTTTCAAGTGCGCAACCATCGCGGAGGCAGAAATGGTCGCCTCCTGTGGCGCAGAGCATATTGTCCTCGCCTACCCGCTGGTAGGTCCGAACATAAAACGCTTCATCAAGCTGTCCGAGGCATTTCCAGACACGCATTTTTATGCTATCGGAGACTGCCTTGATATGCTTTCCCGTCTGGGTGAGGCAGCGCAATCCTCTTCTCTCGGGAACGTAGATGTTCTGGTGGATGTCAACATGGGAATGGATCGCACCGGAGTTCCTCTCTCGGAACTGGTCAGCTTCTGTGACTCATGCGCTTCCATCGATGGCATCACTTTAAAGGGGCTGCACTGTTATGATGGACATCGCACCGAACATGATTATCATGACAGAAAAGCGCAGTCAGACCATGTTGACAGAGAACTCAAACCACTGTTAAAATCAATATGCAAGAACCATCCGACCTGCTCATTGGTCATTATCGGCGGTTCTCCGTCCTTCCCCTGCCATGCAGATTTCATTCTCACAGACGGAGAAGAGACAAAGAACGCGGAAGTTTATTACTCCCCAGGAACCGTGTTCGTATATGATTATGGATACAGCAAAAAATTCCCAGATCTACCTTATATACCAGCAGCGGCTATTCTCACGCGTGTTATCAGCAATCCCGGCAGAGGCATTTTCTCCCTTGACCTCGGTTACAAGGGAGTTGCAGCCGATCCGGAGGGTATCCGCGGTCAACTGTTGGGAGTGGAGCACTGCGAGGAAATGTTCCAGAGCGAAGAACACTGGACCTTCCGCATGCAACCGGGATATGAGGATACATGTCCGAAGGTTGGTGAAGAATTTTTTGTCATTCCGACCCACATCTGTCCAACAAGCGCACTTTATCCTTCCGTCACAGTTGTAGAAAACGGTGAAATTGTCGATGAGTGGGAAGTAACCGCGAGGAATCGAAAGATTACATATTGACAAGGCAACCGAGAATCGCATATGCAGATTCTTATCTACAGATTTACTATCGTTAATCCACATTTTTATGTATAAAGGAGAGATTAAAATGAACATTTATGACGTATTGAAGGAAAAAGGAATTACATTACCGACTCCTCCCCCAAAGGGAGGCGTTTATACTCCGGTACAGGAATTTGGCACAAATCTTCTGTACTGCTCCGGCTGCGGCCCGGATCTCGGCAACGGAAACAATGTTATCGGGCGTGTTGGAGAGAACCTGACACTGGAAGAAGGACAGAAAGCAGCTTACAACTGCATGCTCAACCTTCTTGCAAATCTGGACGCAAAGACAGGGGACTTAAACAAAATCAAAAGGTTTGTAAAAGTACTGGCTTTCGTAAACAGTGCAGATTCCTTCGATCAGCAGCCGCAAGTCGTAAATGGCGGGTCCAATTTGCTGGTAGATATCTTTGGCGAAGAAATCGGCATGCCCGCAAGAACAGCTATCGGCGTAAATACACTGCCGGGTGGAATTGCTTGCGAGATCGAAGTTCTCGTAGAGCTCAAAGGAGACTAACTTCTGTCTCTCAAAAAAGATACGACAGAGCACAAATAAGCACACAGCAGAGTATAGCTCCTTCCAGCCTGAACCGAACTGTAAACAGCCTCAATTTGTGCGAACAATCCCACAGAGTAAGAAAGCATTGACAACGATACGCAATTTCTGCTATAATCCCTTTGTTCATCGGAGGGTGAGCAACCACAGAAGTTGCGAGCTGGATAAGATGACGGGTGAAATTCCCGTTTTCTTATCCAGCTTTATTTTTTAGGAGCGGTATTATGAACAAAAGAACGGAACAAAACCTGGTTCAGGGAAATATTTTGCGCACATTGCTTTCCTTTGCTGTTCCAGTGCTGCTGGCGCTTTTTTTGCAGGCCATGTACGGAGCTGCCGATCTGATTATCGTCGGGCAATTTGCCGGAACCAATGAGCAGTCCGGAGTGGCCTCCGGCAGTCAGCTGTTCAACATGGTCACAATGGTCATCACCGGATTGACGATGGGTGTAACCGTGTTTGTCGGAGATGCGATTGGTTCTGGAAAGCGAGCGAAAGCCGGACGAGGGGTTGGCTGTGGCATTGCCATTTTTGCGGTAGCAGCGATCCTCGTGACCGCTGTTGTGGTTCCGTTCAGCGACCAGTTAGCGCTATGGATGCATGCGCCTGCCCAAGCCTTTGCGCAAACCAGTAATTACGTGCGCATTTGCGGCATCGGTACCATTTTCATCACCGCATACAACGTCATCGGGGCGGTTTTTCGCGGCATCGGCGATTCCAAAACCCCGCTGGTCACTGTTGCAATTGCATGTACCATCAATATTCTGGGAGATCTGCTTCTGGTTGCCGTCTTTCACATGGGAGCCGCAGGTGCTGCCATTGCTACGGTAACGGCACAGGCAGTCAGTGTCGTCTGTTCGTTGTTTTTGATTCGCCGGAAACAGCTGCCCTTTGACTTTTCTCCGCGCTGCATCCGGTTTGAGCGAACCTGCATCCATCGGATTTTACGGATCGGCGTTCCGATTGCGCTGCAAGAACTGCTGGTGCAGTTTTCCTTTTTGTTTATCCAAGTTGTGGTCAATGGAATGGGTGTGGTCCAGTCCGCAGCAGTGGGAGTGGCAGAAAAGGTATGTGTGTTTCTGATGTTGGTTGCCTCCGCCTACATGCAGTCCATCTCCGCCTTTGTTGCCCAAAATAATGGGGCAGGATGCTGGGAACGGTCCAGACAGGCGCTGTTTTACGGGATCAAGACCGCACTGGCAGCAGGAGCTGTGATGGGCGCACTGGCCTTTTTCGGAGGTTCGGTTCTGTCCAGCATCTTTTCGAATGAACCGCTGGTCATTGCCAACGCCCATGATTATCTCAAAGCCTACGCCATTGATTGTCTACTGACCGCTGTCCTGTTCTGCTTTATTGGATATTTTAATGGCTGCGGCAGGACTGCATTTGTGATGATACAAGGCGTGATAGGCGCGTTTTGCGTCAGAATTCCAGTCGTATTCCTGATGAGCCATCTAAAGGGCATCACATTGTTTCATATCGGACTCGGAACACCGATTTCTTCTGCCGCACAAATTATTTTGTGTGTAATTGCCTTCAAAGCCCTGCAGTCAAATATGATAAGAAGCTGAGATGCCATTTCTCAGCTTGCAGGCCGCTCAAGGAGTTTCACGCTCCGCAGCTTGATAGAGCGATACGCCCTTTCCAAATTCCGCAAAAATGTAATCTGTGCTCAAGACAAACATTTCTACTTTATTTGTAACAGCGCACCCATTTTCTACAGCCGTTATCTTTTGTGTCGATCCCGTTATGGCCGGTATTTTGCTTTTGGAAAGTCCAATAGAAATGGAAAACGGCACAGAGAACCATCTGTGCCGCTGCGTCTATCTTTATTTTCGTTTATTGGTCCGTCCAAGCAGATAATCCACGCTAACATTGTAAAAATCCGCTAAAGCACACAATACATGCGGCGGAATCATACGCTGCCCGCTTTCATAATACGCATAAGTGCGCTGAGGAATATGAATTGCTTCTCCAACTTGCGCCTGCGTCAAATCATGGTCTTCCCGCAAATCTCAGATTCTCCGTCATCCGCATCTATCCTCATATTTTCCGGTCAAAAAGCTGCTTTTGCTGTTGTTGCTGAAGAATATATTCTTCCTCATCCTGATCTTTGATCCATTCTTCCATCCGCAGTCCATCTCGAAATTCTTGCAGCCATTGCCGATTTTCCCAGCGAGCTTCGGCAATATCGTCTGTGTAATCTTCCGATGACTTCTCACCAACGGCTTCCTCGTAGTCAAAATCAGACTTTCGCTTTTTTAAAAGTTCTTCTTGTTTGTCTAAAAAACTATTCGCATCAAACCCACCATACTTATTTTTCGCCTCTAAACTATTGTATTCTCTGCTTAATATAGATACGCTTGAACCATCTGCGTTAATATGAGTGGATAATGATACTGTCACTTCCGGCGAGTGATTCATTGCATTGAAGAAATTTGTGTCTATCATTGTTGCGGCATAAATCATTTCGTCAACTTCTTTAGCTTTTTGAGGATCATTTACGGCTTGCTCAAGCAATTGTGGAGCAACAGATATTGATGGAGCTATTCCACGCTTAGGCGCAGTTAACCCGGACGAAAATGTAAGACCATAGTCTTTATACTTATTCAAAATATAATTTTTAAAATTTTCTGTTTTTTGTTCCTTGGTCAGTGCTTCCGTTTCAGATGATTGCACTTTTGATGTACTTTCATACGTCGCCGCCGGACTTGATTGTAAGACATTCGCCTGTGCGGCACTTTCTTTTTCGGGTGTTTCACTGTTTTTTGCTTGCTGCAATTTTGTTTGATAGGGATTGAAACCTGTGCTTGTGATTCTCATAAGCAATATTCCTTTCTATATAAAAAAGAATTATATTTTCATATCAAGAAATCTATCTTGTTGAAGTTCCGTTAAAGAATTTGTTTCTTGCATCATATCTTGCTTAACATTTTGTATGATATCCTGCGCAATATCGTGCATTCTTCGCTGTTCATCTCTATATTCTTGAATACGACCTTTTTCTGCACGACGTTGGTCTGCCTTGTCAGCACCGATTGCTTCATTATAGTCAAAATCAGACTGATGTTTTTCCAAAAGCTCCTCCTGTTTGTCTAAAAAACTATTGAAATCAAAACCGCCGTATTTGTTTTTGGCCTCTGCACTGCTGTACTCTTTTCTTGTTATGACAGTTCGTGAACCGTCTGCATTTACATGAACGGACATCGAGAATTTTACAGCAGGAGGATTGTTTATGGCATTAAACAAATTTGTTCCGATTGTTGTAAGACCATAAAGCAAATCGTCTAACTCTTTTGCTTTTTCAGGGTCGTTTGCAGCCTGCTCTAATATTTTAGGATCAACAGAAAATGATGGTGCTACACCTAAGTTCTCGGGCATTGGCCCAGAGGACAGTGTAAGTCCATACTCTTTATATCGATCCAACATGAAGTTCGTGAAATTCTCCGTTTTTTGTTCCTTGGTCAGTGATTCTGTTGCAGATGATTGCACTTTTGATGTGCTTTCATACGTTGCCGCCGGACTTGATTGCAATGCATTCGCTTGTGCAGTGCTTTCTTTTTTGGGTGCTTCACTGTTTTTTACTTGCTGCAATTTTGTTTGATAGGGATTGAAACCTGTGCTTGTGATTCTCATAATCAGACCTCCATTACGATATAAATTGCCAAATATCGATAAATCGCATCAATCATTTGCTGATTTTTGCCCTTTTACCATGACGGATAGGATAAACCGCCGTCCATTTACGATACAGTCCATATCGCCTCCATACTTTTGAGCGCAACTATGAATATTCCTTAATCCGATACCATGCGCATCTGCATCCGGTTTTGTTGAGCAAGGCCAGTCCCCATTCGCATTCATTTGGAGCAACCCGTCAAAACTGTTTTCCATCTCGATAAAATACATTTTCCCTTTCCAGAAGGAGCGGATAGAAATATAGGTATCCGCCTCCGGTTCTACCTGCTGGAGTTTTTGACAGGCTTCTATGGCATTGTCCAATCCGTTACTCAAAATAATGCCAATGTCGTAAGCCTCGACTGAGATCGTATCGGGTACAATCAATTCGTCTGCATCCAAACGAATGCCGTGAATGGCCTTTTTCGCATATTGGAATTTGCTGTTGATGACCGCATCGCTGACCGGGTTTCCTGTGTGTACACGGTTGTCCAGCTGTTCCACGGAAGTATACATCGCTTGAAAATACCGTTCGATTTCCGAATTGATGTCATGCTTGTACTGCTCGTGCAACAGCGCTTGCAGTACAAGCATATGATTTTTCATGTCGTGTTTTACTGCCCGAACACCGTCATAAATCGTTTCCATTTCAGCGATAGAATTCTGTAAACTGGTGACCTGATTTTCCAGCACTAATTTCCCAGCACGTTCCTGTTGCAACCCAATCATCTTCTGGAACATTTCAAAACTGAAGAGATTGGAGAACAGCAAAAGCAACGCAAGGAGTGGAACAATCAGATAGAGTTCCGGATATTCTTCATACAGGACAACAGCATTGCCATTTTCTACGGTAAGGATAAGTAATCTTATCAGCATTGCGGTCATGACACTTGCAGTTGCTGGCAGCAGATAAGGTATTACATTTTTTTCAAATGGCTGACGATGTCGGTATGTTTTCATAATCTGTCGAATCGAAAAGAACGTTATGCCTTCTCTTACGATACCAACAACAATACTTAGCAGCAGAGGAGAGATGGAAATAAGCCGCAGCAACATCTCAAAAGATAAAATGTCTTTACCTGCCAAGATGCTAAGTAGTTGAATGATTTTTGAATTTAAATAGATAGCACTATTGGAAATCCATATGGATAGTTCATGAATGGCTGTAAACTGCATCACCAAAAACAGTTTTAGAACCATGTCGCCCTGATACCAAAATGCAGTAAACACAAACAGAATGACGATATAAAAAAGCAAATTCCATACGGATGAGGGATAAAAGTTCAGATTCATTGTCAGACAGATCATATGATACATGACCCATATCACGCTGACAACATATTCACTCCATTTTCGCGTACTCCATTGAGGCTGTGTAAAAGTTTGAAATAGGCGTTGAATACACAGTCCCTCAAAAATATAAAGTGCTGTCATGAATAATTTTAAGAAAAAATCAGGCATGATACACATCTCCATCACGCAGGAACCTCATATACTGTTTGACAAAATCCGGATAATTCTTTCGTGCCAAATACGCGATTTCCCCATTGTCCATATAAATGTTTTCGGTGTCATATTCAGCGATGTGTGCCATATTGACCAAATAGCCTCTATGACTTCGATAAAATCCCGAGCCGACCTTTTGTTCAAACTCCGACATCGTACCGTATACAAGAATCGGTTCCGTTTTTGTATGGATCACGATTTTTCGCAGTGCGTTCTCCAAAAACAAAATATCATCCGTGTCAATGGTCAGGCTTTTCTCTCTTGTTTTTATCAAAAGCTGCCTTTTTTTGCAGTGCTTCTCTCCTGTAATTTTCCTCTCGGCTTTATGCAGCACCTCCTGAAGTTTTTCTATTTGAACAGGCTTTAAGAGATAGTGAAATGCCGTTACATCAAAAGCGTCAAAAACATACTCTTTTATTCCTGTAATAAAAACAATCAATACATTTTCATCCATACTGCGAATCTTTTTTGCAGTTTGAATCCCATTTAGACCATCCATTTGAATATCCAGAAAGATGAGGTCAAATGTTTCTTGTGCGGCCAGCAAATCCGTTCCGCACCCATAGCATATCACTTCACAGTCCGGAAGGCATTTTCTGACCATGCCCTCAATCTGCTGCGTGATTTCCAATTCATCATCGCAGATAGCAATTTTCAATATAACATTCCTCCTTTCATGTGTTTTATCGGCTGTTTTGCTGAAAACATCAAGCCATATGTAACGAA
This sequence comes from Agathobaculum sp. Marseille-P7918, assembly GCF_964248325.1. Taxonomy (NCBI): domain Bacteria; kingdom Bacillati; phylum Bacillota; class Clostridia; order Eubacteriales; family Butyricicoccaceae; genus Agathobaculum; species Agathobaculum sp. Marseille-P7918. The sequence goes on from NZ_CAXTXI010000011.1 coordinate 61,845, forward strand.
ACACTAATATCATGTAATGAAATCTTTCCATCCGTTCGTTTGGCCTTAGGAAAAACTTAATCATTTTTCATGTGATTTATTGAGAAATGAACCGTCAGGTCTGATACAATAAATGAAACAGACCTGCACCAAAGGAGCTGAAAATATGCCTGAAAAGATACTGGTGATAGATGACGAGCAGGATATCGCAAATCTGTTGGAAGTCTATCTGCATAACGAAAACTATACGGTTTACAAATACTACTGTGCCAAGGATGCGATGTCGTGCATTGAAAACGGCGATATTGACCTTGCCATTTTGGATGTCATGCTTCCGGATATGAACGGCTTTGCTCTGTGCCAGCTTATCCGTGAGAAATACACGTATCCTATTATCATGCTGACCGCCAAGATCGAGGAAACGGACAAGATTACGGGACTGACATTGGGGGCGGATGACTATGTGACAAAGCCATTTCGCCCTTTGGAGGTAGTGGCCAGAGTAAAAGCACAACTGCGGCGCTGCAAAAAATACTCCCCATCCGAAAAAGAAGAAAAAGCGAAAACCAAGCTTTGCTATAACAACCTGCGGCTGAATACGCAGACGCACGAATGTTTACTGGATGGCGAGATCGTACCGCTGACTCCAACCGAGTTTTCCATTCTCCATGTCCTTTTGGAGAAGGCCGGAAGTGTCGTGAGCATTGAAGATTTGTTTCATGCAGTATGGAAAGACGAATACTACTCCAAAAACAGCAGCACGATCACGGTGCATATCCGGCATCTGCGTGAAAAATTAAAAGACACTTCCGACACCCCCCAGTATATCAAAACCATCTGGGGTGTAGGCTATAAAATTTGAAAGGGAAACCACAGGAAAAGAAAAATTGGTGGTCGCTTATGAGAAAAAAACAACTTACTCTGGAAAAGCGGATTGGATCGCAGCTGTATCTGGTGCTTTTTCTGTATACTGTAATTGGTATCGTGTTGGTATTTGTGCTTCAATTCCTATTTTCTAAATGCAATCATGGAATTTTTATGTGGCTTTACTGGCGCATGGATGCGATTTTTATTCTGTATCTGATCACAGGCTTTGTGTGCATTTTTCATCACTTCTGGAAAAAACCTTGGGGATATCTGGATGAAGTGATTGCTGCAATGCAAATCGTCTATCAGCAGAATGATCACACGGTAGCCCTTTCAGAGCCGCTGAAAGAGCTGGAGAGCCAATTCAATCAAATTAAGATGTCCGTCCTGTTGAGCAAACAGGCGGCGAAAGATGCCGAAGATAAAAAAAATGAAATCATTATGTATCTGGCTCATGACATACGCACGCCATTGACAACCGTAATCGGCTATTTGAGCCTGCTCCATGAAGCCCCGGATATGCCGGAGGAGCAAAAGGAAAAGTATATCAAAGTGGCCTTGGATAAGGCGGATCGCCTCGAAAAACTAATCAATGAGCTTTTTGAAATCACAAAATACAATGCACATACGGTCACGCTGAAAAAAGAAAAAATCGACCTGCATTGTCTGCTTGCTCAGGTCATTGACGAAATATACCCGACGCTGGCGGCAAACGGCAATACAGCAGTTTTTTCGGCAGAGGATGATTTATTTCTCTACGCAGACCCGGAAAAGCTGGCGCGGGTATTCGGCAACCTTTTAAGAAATGCGGCTGCATACAGCTACCCCCATACCGAAATCCATATAACAGCAAAAAAGGTTGACCGTAATGTTCAAATCACTTTTCGGAATTGCGGAAAGACCATTACGCCGGAGCAGCTGGACGGCATATTTGAAAAATTCAATCGTTTGGATGAAGCCCGCCTTTCCGATACGGGAGGCGCCGGACTCGGCCTCTCGATTGCAGAAGAAATCATCCATCTGCATGATGGCACAATCACGGCTTCCAGCGAAAACGAAACCATTTCTTTCGTCATTACATTGCCCTGCGCTCATTAGGAAAAGCAACGCACAATCTTAGGAATTGCTTAGGAATTTTCACGCACAATCTTTGAGATGAAACTGCCCTTGTTCGGTACAATGGTTACTGAACAAGGGCAGTTTTTGCCGCATCGAAAGGAGCAAACCTATGGAATTGAAATTGGAACACATCAGCAAGCAGTTCAAAGACAAAACCGCAGTTGATGATGTCAGCCTTACCTTGACAACCGGCGTGTGGGGTTTATTGGGGGCAAACGGAGCCGGCAAAACTACACTCATGCGCATGATCGCAGATATTATGCCCCCCACCGGCGGAAGGATTTCTTTTGACGGCACGGATATTCGCAAGATGGGGGCGGCGTATCGGAATATCTTTGGATTTCTGCCGCAGGAGTTCGGCTATTCCCGTGATTTCACCGTCAAGGACTATCTGGAATATGTTGCAGCCTTGAAAGATGTCCCGCCCAGAGAAACCACAAAGAAAATCAATTATCTGCTGGATATTCTCACACTCTCCGATGTGAAAGGGAAAAAGATCGCCAAACTATCCGGCGGGATGAAGCGCCGCGTAGGTATTGCACAGGCCATGCTCAATGACCCCAAAATTCTTGTCATGGACGAACCTACGGCGGGTCTTGACCCCGGAGAGCGGGTGCGGTTCCGCAACTTTATTTCCGAGTTTTCTCATGACCGAATCGTGCTGATCTCCACCCACATTGTTTCCGACATTGAGTATATCGCAACCCGTAATGCGATTATGAAAAACGGAAAAATCATTGACGTGGGAACAACAACCGAGCTGGTAAAACAGATTGAGGGCAAGGTGTGGGGCTGCGTGGTTCCGGCGCAAAAGATGATGGAATATGAAATGCGCCTGCGGATCATCAACCAGCGCGGTGAGGCCAACAATCAAGTGTCTATCCGCTATCTTGCGGATGAGCCGGAAGTGGAAGGTTCTTCTCCCGCAGAGCCGCGTCTGGAGGACTTGTACTTGTGGCTGTTCCCGCAAGAAAATGCAGAAAGAGAGGAAAAATGATATGCGTCTGTTCTGTTTGGAAGTAAAACGTGTGCTGAAATCACGGCTCACACGCATCCTGTTAATCATAGCTTTTGTTCTGTCTCTTACTACGGCCTATCTTCCGATCACCTTTGAATTCATCAATCAGCCTAATCCCGATGGAAGCAAAACCATGCTGGACGGAATCGCGGCAATCGAGTATAAGCGTGGGCTATATGCTGCTGTCAACGGCGAAGTCACCCCGAAAAAGGTGAGCGAGGCGCTTACAACATATCAAAATCTGGTAAATGAATATGGGCCGGTAGAGGACGACGCTTTTCCTTTGTCTGTCAATATTGCGCAAATTGTTCCGATCCGCCCACTGCTGAAAGCATTGCCGGAACTATATGCTGACCCACTGACCGGAATGGGCGCTGACCTCATGGAAATTGACCCAGCGGATGTCGCGCAAACCTACTACCAGCGTTGCGTGACCCACCTGACCGATGTGATGAACAACGAGCAGCGCAATCATCCGGCGGCACAGCAGCAGGCCGTAGATCAGTATACAGAAGTTGATACACCGTTCTATCTCCATGCCGGTCTTTCCAAGGATGCGTTTGACTACATTGAGCTTTATCTTCTCATCCTAACCATTTTGTGTGTCGCTATAACGGCTCCGGTTTTTTCCGGTGCGTATCAAAACGGGGCGGATAGCATCTTGCGCTGCACAAAGCATGGTCGGTTGAAACTGGCAGTTACAAGAATACTGGCCGCTTGCACGATCTCAGGCGTGACATTTGCTGTCGGAATGACGCTGCACCTGCTCCTCTCAAATCTGGTGTTTGGTACAGATTGTTTGGAAACCTCCATGCAAATGCTGTTTTCCATTATCAACCTGCCCAATATCAATTTGGGACAACTGCAAATCTGCCTTGCACTGGCGGGGCTGCTGTCCATTGTCAGCTGCGTTTGCTGCACTCTTTTCTTATCCGCCAAGTGCAAAGATGCGCTGTCGGTGCTGCTGATCTCCATTACGGTAATCCTTGTCCCGATTTTTGCTTACACGGCACTGGGTGTAAATTGGATTTCCGCCATTCTCCCCTCTGCGGGTGTCGGGATGCAGAACAACTTCCTGTATCAGCTTATCAACTTTAATTATCTGCATATCGGCGGCATGAGTTTCTGGACACCGCATGTGATTCTGATTGCCACCGCAGCTGAAATACCTGTTTTCCTGTTCCTTGCGGTTCGCTGCTACTGCAAACATCAGGTGGCATAGTTGGGATTCTTCCCAACAGCATTTGAATACGGCATCAAGTATTCCAATGCCGGAAACCATTTTTGTAGTTATGCCCGAATATCCACGCTGGCTGTACCGGCATTGAGTTGTGTTTGAACTTGTGCGGCAGCTTTCATCTCTGCACGGGCTGCTTTATATGCTTCTGCATATACTCTGGTGGACGCATCAATCAGTTTTGTTTCTGCTTCGGTTTGAATTTTAGTCCAAGTTCCGTCACAGGTTTGCGCCGCAATCATTTCTCCGTTGGGGGCATACACTTCAGCCGTGGGATGAAGCCCTCCCACATAGGCTTTCATAGAATAGCCCCCAAACAGATTTGCCAAAAGTGTGCCATATTGGCTCGACGCCTTTCGAATAAATGCAATCGTTTGAGCAATTGACTTGAAACGGTCAGGGGAGACGGTCTTTCTCATATGGGAAAGGCTGTACTGAACATAATCTTCTGACATATAGACACCAGCTTTGGCGTCTTTTTTCGCTTGTTCTTGAATCCCCGCTATGTAGCTATCCGTCATGGCGTTTTCAGCCTGCTTTTGAGCGGACATCTGAATTTGTGGCGTCTCGCCCCACTTGGTTGTCTCACTGCTCCCTAAGCCACCAATTTTTATTTATACTCCCTCCCAGCATATTTTAGTTCGGTTAGATACAAATTCTATTTATACAATGTCCCTCACGGGCGTTCTCTTTTCCTGTCCTCATATATAATTACGAAAGAGATAACATAAATAGGGGCACCTAGTCAGGAAATTTTTTATATTTTCTGCCATTGTTTTCAGTTCGCTCATTTCAATATTGCCGTATAGGTTATAAATCATATTATCATCCATCCAAGCAATGCTGCTATCGCTATTTTTTGTATTGAAATATGCTTCACAGCCGTTGATGGTTCCCTCCCGATAATCAGAATCTTCTGTATCAAGAATCATGTCGTGTTTCCCATTCACAACAAGAGTTTCCGTCAATTCAAAGAAGTGATTTTGGTTATCTTCGTAGGAGATGCGCCGTTGTACCGCATCTTACGTTCAAAAGACTTGGAGTAAATAACGGCGAGGAGTTCTTCAGTAGAAGGAAGGGTTTCAAGGCAAATATTACGAGCCTCGGCTGCGTGTTGAAACAGCATTTCATCTGTAATTTTCATACAGTCATTCCTCCCGTTCTTCTAAAATTTGTTTCAGTCTCTTCTTGGCTCGCTGAATTGTCTTATGCACATTTTCCAGTGACATAGACATGATTTGTGCTGCTTCTTCCTCGGAAAAGCCATTATCATATCGAAGCAGCAATACTTCCCAATACTTTGCCGGAAGTGCGGCTATGGCAAAGGCGATACTCATTTTTCTTTCCGTGATTTCAAGTTCGCTTGGTGAAAAAACAGAAAACCGTTCCTCATCCAGAGGCTCTAAAAACCGTTTCTTGTGCCGACGATAGAGATCAATCGCTGTTTTCTCAGTAACGATAACGATTAGGTTCTTTGTTTTGGGGGACTTTGGACTTTCAATTTTTCCGATTATTTTTATAATTTTCAGAAATGACTCATGTACCACATCTTCTGCATCTTGCTGATTATGCAAAATTCCATTGGCTACATAGAACATCAAGTCACGATATTCCAGATAGAGTTGCTCAAACTTTGACTTCTCTTCTGGAGCTTCCATTATTCTTTTCGCAACTTTTCTTTTCCCTTCATCCCCTTTTTATCCAATAAAAAAAGACCCAACGCACTTTCCATGCCTTGAGTCCTCGCTTTTCTTTTCCCGGTTTTTATGCGTTTTTCCCGGACATTATGCCGGTTTTGTGAGGGAGGTTAACAGGGAGTTCAAGGCAAAATGCTTATTCGATTTTTTTATAGTTCGGGGGTGCGGACAAAAATCTGTCTGCACCCCCGAACCGGTTATTTATATTCCATCGTTCTATCGAATATAAAATATTTTAATACAATTTAATACGACATCAATTCAACTTTTTACCTGTCTTACCAGACAGCCTATGACTCAATCCTTCATGTTGGCAACCAAATCTGCCAAAGCCTCCACAGCCTCCTTCTCATCCTCGCCTTCAGCAAAGATGGTGGCTTTTTCGCCTTGTGCCAACCCCAAAGTCATCAACATAATGATGGACTTTCCGTTCGACTTTTTCCCATCACCTGCGCGCTGTATATAGATGTTCGACTTAAACTTTCCTGCAAGAGTGACAAAAGCAGAAGCAGGCCTAGCATGAAGTCCAGTGGCATTGACCACAGTGATTTCTTTGCTACACATATTATCTAAGCACTCCTTTACTTTACATCTTCAGTCCGTGTCTTTTTTCTATAGCGCACCTCAAAGAAAGACATGAGAGCGAAAGCTGCAATAATTATCACAATACCAAAGATTGGATTCTTCATAATTGTCATAAGAGTCATTGCGTCAATACAATCGTGTCCAGTACCTTCCGCTCCAACAGAAGCAAAGTGACCAAACAACGAGTATGTAAAACCCGAAAAGACAATTAACTCCAGACCATAAATAAAACCAGCAACCATGGCGCCGATGCGTCCGCCTCTTGAGTTACCCATAATACCAGCAACGCCCCCTGTAAAGAAAGCGCCGATAATGGAAACCAATGGAACCACACCGAACAGGGCCGAGGAGACAAACATGCCAACAATCATGCCGGCAGTGGCAAAGATAAAGCCCAGCATCAGAGAATTTGGGGCAAAGCCAAACAAAGCCGGAACATCCAGTGCGGGAATCGCATTAGGAACCAACTTATCTGCGATACCCTTGAAAGCCGGTACCAGCTCTCCAAGGAGCATACGCACACCTTGAAGGAGGATCAGTACGCCTGCGGTAAAGCCAAGCGCCTTAAGCAGACCGAAAACCAAATAGTTTGCTTCGCCAGCGTACTCAGCAACTGACTCAGGGCCGGCAAAAATTACAACCAGCATATAAAATACAAACATGACAATAGCAATGGACATGGATGTATCCTTAAAGAACTTCAAGCCCTCTGGCAGCTTCATATCCTCCGCGCTCTTGCTGTTACGCCCAACCAGACCGCCGATATAAGCAGAGGATACCGTTCCCAGTGTAGTCAGATGGCCAATGGCAATGTCATTGCCGCCGGTAATTCTCCTCACATTCGGCTGGGAAATAGACGGAAGCAGCGTAAGCACGATACCCTGAAGAACAGTGCCAATGCCGATAATCATGGCGCTGCTAAAACCAAACTCGTACAGCGAGAAGGCAATCACCACAGAGCTTATCCACATCATATGACCGGTGAGAAAAATGTACTTCAGTGGTGTAATTCGAGCAAGGAGAATATTTACAAGGAAACCGACACCCATGATGATTGCAGATGTCGATGCAATCACCGGCATGGAATCCTGAATTGCACCGACTACGACCTCAGAGCCGGTGGCAAAACCACTTAATCCAGTCACTTTCTGGAACAGCCCCACAAAGGGGGTAATCTCTTGCGTCAATAGACTGGAGCCTGCGGAAAGCACAAGATAACCCAATGCTGTTTTAACCGTTCCAGATGCAACATCGGGAATTTTTTTACCCTGAGCAATCAAACCAATCAGGGCAACAATTGCCAGAATAATAGCTGGTGTCTGCAGCAATTCAAGGAAGAAATTCAGAACTGCCATAATGCTCCATCCTTTCTCTTTTCGATCAGGTCACCTCATGGCTATCGAGGTATGCTTTTAGTTTCTCTTTTACTTCTTCTTTGTTAACAACATTGGTAACAAAAATTACATTGTCACGCCCGGCAAATCGGCTCTCAAAGTCTTGCGAAGTCACTATGAGGTCAGCATTTCTACTATCCACAGTTCCTGCATCCCAGTGCTCAATATCGTGATCAGGCTGTCCCAGTTCTTTCATCGCCTTGTCCACTGTCATCTTCAGAATCAAGCTGGAACCCATTCCAAGTCCACACACACAAACGATATGCATATTCCCTCCTTTTTCCACATTGCATATGGATTTAATCCACAATGCTTTGTGGCTTCCGCTCTTTCGGCGGCGGCAGCCGATTTTTGACTCTTACAGACAAGAAATCATTTTGCTGTACTTTTCAATGTACTCCGCGTTGATTGCGTCTCCCTTGTCAAGGTTGGAACTGACATAGATCGGAGGCGTGCAGCCGGCATTCACACAATTCTCAACTGTCTGCGCCACGATAGACTCCATCACAGCCATTCCCAAAACTGTGGAAGTACCACAGAAATGCGGTTCAAGACCATCCATCGACAACGCCGCATCACCGCTGACACACTTTATATCAATCACCACGTCAGCCACATCCATTAAATTTTTTCCGCTAGAGTGTCTGGAAGTGGTGCTATTTGCAAACTGTCTTGAAGTCAGCGCTACAACATTCATTCCGTTCTTCTTTGCCTCCAACGCCATATCTACTACCCCAGCATTTCGACCGGAAATGGACACGATGATCATTGTGTCCCTGGGATCTGTGTCCTCCAATGCAAGATACTGCCCGCAAAAACCTTCAATCCGCTCCTGAAGGGTACTCAGCTTAGCGCGAGGAAACAGTGCCAGATGAGGTATCAGCAACGCGTTGACCGGCACCAACCCTCCAGCTCGATAAAATACCTCCATGGCAAACATTTGAGAGTGTCCACAGCCGAACACATGGATAACACGACCACTACATACCGACCTGGCACAAAACTCTGCCGCCTTTTCGATGTTCGCTGACTCCTCGTCAAATTGCTGGGCAAGCTGTTGCGTAATGACATCGCGATATTCTAAGTACTTCATTCCATTCGCGCCCCTTCCATAATTTTTTTCAAAATCTCAGATTTGCTTCCATGGTTGCGTAAAAGAGATAAGAACTCCTCGTCCAGCAGGAAGCCGCCAAGCTCTCGCATAAGTTCCAAGTGGCTTTCGTTATCGATCGCCGCAAAGACGATGGCTGCCTTTATGCGCTTTTCCTCCAGGTATACCGGATCCCGCAACAACACTAGGCTCATGGATATCTTTTTGACCCCCGCCTCAGGGCGACCATGAAAAAATGCCAGATCATCCACCATGACCATGTATGAGCCAAACTCCTTGACCGTGTCCTTTATCGATTGCGCGAATGCAGGCTCAACGCTGCCTTGCTCAACCAAAAGGCCGGTTCCTACATCTACTACTTCCTCCCAACTACTGCACACTACATCATCCAGAAAGGTCTTATCGGTGATTAAATCACTTATCATTTCTTGTTCCTCCTTCCGATGGTTTTATATTGTCACATTTATAGAATTTATTCAAGTTTTTTCGACATTTTATGTCCATTTCGACAATGGTATGCATATTTCATGCATACCAAATAGTTACAGGTTTATTTTATTGACTCCATATTTTGTGGTTGCTATAATTTATTTAAGGGAGAAGGGGGTATAGATATGGAGAATCTCCCGCTGTATCGTGAAATATATTATGATTTACGCAACAAAATTAAAGATGGTACATATTCAGAGAACAATTCATTACCGGCAGAACGGGTGCTATGCAAAATGTATCGTGTGAGCCGCTCCACCATCCGTCGGACACTGGACGAACTTCAAAAGGAAGGGTACATTGTTAAAGCACAGGGAAACGGAAACTTCATAAAGCCAAAGATCTTTGAACAAAAGCTTACAAAATTTCACTCCTTTGCTGGAAGCCTGAACGAACAACATATACTTATCCGCAACCAAATCCTTTCCTATGAGCTAATTGACACAGATCGATATTTGGCATCACTGGATATAATTAATCAATGCACACCACCTGCATCGCGCTGGCACAAGTTGACAAGACTTCGCTCGGCGGAAACTTATCCTCTGATGATTGAGACAAGCTATCTGCTACAAAGTCGTTTTTTATCACTTAAGCCAGATGTTTTGGGCGATGGTTCACTATATTCGTATCTGGAAACATACTACGATATGGAGATTACCGATGCATATGAAACGCTTTCACCATTACTGCCTACGGCAAAGGAACGTCTGCTACTGCAAATTCCAACTCATATGCCGTGTATGCTTTGTGAGAGATTTTGTTATGAACAGGAGTACATTATAATCGTCCATCGAACCGTAGTTCGAGGTGATAAATTCAAGTTTAAGGCTGCGTACTATACCAAGGATATCATTACCAAAACGGATCAAGATATATAGTCGATATGCAGTAAAAAGGCAGTGCATATTCACATCCACGTATGCACCGCCACCTGAATAGCGTTCTGGATCTCATCGACCACGATCACACCAACCGCATGGTTCAGGCAGATGATTTTCACCTGTGTCACCAGCGCACTGGCAGACAACCGGCTCTGTTTGGCAGCAAACCGAAAATACTCCGACCCGATTGCACGATCCACCGCTGCAATAATGCTGTATGCCAGTGTTTTCACCGAGCAGTCGGACGGGCACTCGACAAACAGATGCAGGATCTGCTTTTTGTAGAACGGCTTGCCGTTGTATTCGCTGTGGGTCACGCACTGAGGAATCAGGGACAAGCACCGCCGGACAGTGGAGCTCTTGCCGACGCCCGGAACGCCCAGAATCGAACCACTCTCCGCCTCTGTTGCGAAGCTGGAAACGCTCTCCTGCCGCAGTCCCTGTATCTGGCGGATCGTGTCCAGCATGGTTATAGTCAGATAGGTGGTGCGGATTGCGCGAAGCAGCAGATCATAAACCGTATACATATAATCCATTGGCACAAACAGCTCACCCAGTTTGGCGATGCGGTTGTTCAGCGGCACACCTGCAAAATCGGGTGTGCTTTTGATTTGCTGCACAAAGTCCGCTTTACTCAGTTCTTCGGGTACGCTGTCCAGACAAGGATTGTCCGACATGGTACTTTCCTCCTTTTGCTTTACCGTTTAGATGTAGATGCAATAGTTTGAATTTGTCTTGTCAGATCGACCCGGGCCTGCGTTTCGGCTGCACTGCACTGCTGCTTAGCGTCCTGCTCTGCGGCACGGTATTGCTGTGCTTCGGCATAGGACTGATTGCGATACCGACTGCACGCCTTGGTCAGCGGCAATTTTATATACTCGTCATCCTGCACCAGATACAAAAGATCGGTGCGCTCCGGATCATAAGACACAGTCACTTTCCTGCGCATCAGTTTTTCCAGTAAACTGCGGTACTCCTTTGCCCCGTAATGGAAGCCACGAAAACGCACGCCATGTCGATCTACGGTAGCTTCTCCCTGCGATAATGCCAGCAGTTCGTATTCCTGCGGGTCGAGTTCCAGCAAGCTACTCCGTCCCATCTCAGCAAACCAGCGCCACAAACCAGCTGCGGTAGGTGTCGCATGGTCGCGCAGCATCTCGTCAGTAAGGGGATGGTTTTTCAGCACCCTTGCGCTGTTGAGATAGACGATCGTGTGAATCAGCAGCTTGACATAACCATTCAAGGTAAGTGACGCCTGCTTGCGATAATCGGTTGCCCAGCGTTCCTGCGCATCTGCTTCAATCATGCCCTTACCACGAAGGGCTGCGGTGTAATAGTTCTGAATCAAACTGAAACTCTTTTCCACCAGTCCCTTCTGATCCGGACGGAACGGGGGCAGGCTTTCACGTTCGATGCCGTACCGTTTACAGAGGGTGTCAATTCGAGACCCACAAAACTCCCGGCCACGGTCTGTGATAATCTCTCCCGGCAGTCCTGCGCTCGGCCATTGGTCTGCGGTGATCGTGATGCCGTACTTGGCACAGAACTTTACCTTGTCCTGTGCTGCGTTAGCTATACAGTACAGCACCGCCTGCTCTCCGGTCTCCATGCCCGCGTAAAATCCAGCGATTAGACCAGTGACCGTATCAACTGCTAAATACAGGTTCGGTCTGCCGATCACGGTATTGGGGTCAAGACTGGACACCAGATAGAGGTCTCCCTGTGTGGCATCCATTTGATAGCATCCGATCTGATTTTTCCAGTTCTGCGCGTTGCCGAACAGCATCCGGTAGTTGCGCTGGTAGTTGGTCAGGCCCTCCCTGCTGATCTGCTTCTGGCTGCCCTTGTGCAATCCGTGAGAGTAGTAATACTGCCGGAAGCTACTCCATGTCGGGTGACCTTCCAACAGCTTCCCGTTATCATCCGTAAAGTGCTCAAGCAGCATGCAATCGTACACCGACCGCAAGGACGGACGCTTGGCTGAGTAGTACAGCGTTTCGATGGCCTCCTGGAAAGTACGCTGGATATTGGTTTGCTTACCAAAATGGCTTTCTCGCGGTTTGCGCATTAGACTGCCCTACGCCAGATACAGCAGGTATAGCTGGTAGATCCGTCTCGGCGTGGTATGGTACTTTTCTGCAATCTGCTCAGATAATTCCTTTCGCCGTTTGTAATCTGAAACGCAGTACAGATCATCGATCATTGGTTGCAACATGGCAGTCTTTTTCGTTTCTGCTTTGCTGGGTTTTCGTTTCGCATCTGTACTTTTCAGATACCGTTTGGGAGCAGGCACACGTTGACAGACCTCCATCTGTACAGCAGACAGAAACTGCGGCCGCTGCGGGTTCTCGAACCGAATCACCCAGCAGCCGTCTGTTTCCTGTCTCAGCACATGATAGATCTCCTCCAGCACCTTGATAAACATGCTCATTCCTCCATTACCAGTTTCCAATCCTCGATGCCCTGTGCTTTCCAGTACCGACGAGACAGCTCAAGCTTTTCCACATAGGCGCGCTCATGTAACTTTCGTTTCAAGATCATCTCCCGGATACCGATATGTCCGTCTGTGAAGAACAGCTTAAAATCGCTTGTCCAGTCCGTAGTCAGATACGAGCCGCGAATATCCACGCGATCAATCCGACTGAGAAAGGCAGTGTCCCAAGCAATATTGGCTTCGTAGCCGCGCACATCCTCTCGTTCCTCCAACCATTTGGTGTAGTCCCGCGCACCAGCCGAGTGAACACTGCACATCGCTTGGTTCTTTTGGCTGTAAAAGCGGATTTCCCTTGTTCGTCTGCCCTGCTTTTCCATGACGCACCCTCCTCTGGAACACAAAATCTTCGGTTAATTCTTTTAATTACGCTGAGCTTTTTGCGTTTTGCCTCTAAAATCTCAGGATAAATGCTTTATTTAAGCGAAATTATTTTTGCAACCTATCTCCCCTTAAACAATGCATTATTCTTGATTATCAGTTATAATCCCAACAAATTTTCGCAATCTATCTTAACACCGCGAAAATATGCTATTCAAAATCTCACGGTAATTGCAATTATCCTTAAATTTCTCCCCACGCTTCTCGAGCTACTTGATGCCATTGTACACCGCCTGAGTGCACGCTACATATCGCTTGGTTCTTTTGGCTGTAAAAACGGATTTTCCATGTTCGTTTGCCTTGCTTTTCCACGACGCCCCTCCTCTGGAACACAAAATCTTCGAATAATTCTTTGAATTACGCTGAGCTTTTTGCGTTTTGCCTTCAAAATCTCCGCATAAATCCGTTATTTACGTAAAATAAATTTCCGAACTTTTGACAATACAAACTACCCTTAAACCAGTGTTTTAGTCTAAAATTTGTAATATTTCTGCTGTTACCTTTCTTCTATCTATCTCGAAAATCTTCGCATAATTGCAATTACCCTTAAACTCCCTGTTATTATCCCTGCGAAAACAAGCAATTTTTCGGTTAAAAACGCACTTTTTGGCCGTTTAATCCGGATTCTTCTCACAAACTCCGTCCAATATCTGTAAGGAACTGTAAACTCCGAATAATTGCGTGACGCGGGATTCGGAACTTTTCTATTCTTAATGCGCCCCATTTGTCCCATTCTCTTCCATTCCAAACCCATTCCGTTCGATCTGCTCCAATTCCTCCCTTTTCCATTCCGTCTCACCTAAAACAGGCCGATTGTCTCTCTAAAAACGACATTTTTTCTTTTTGCTCGTTTTTCATTTTCCCTCTTTTTGCAACTTTTCTTCCCCTTCCATTCCCCTTTTACCCAATAAAAAAAGACCCAAAGCACTTTCCATGCCTTGAGTCCTCGTTCTTCTTTTCCCGGTTTATGCGCTTTTTTCCCGGACATTATGCCGGTTTTGTGAGGGAGGTTAACAAAAATCACTGTTATTATCCCTGCAAAAACAAGCAATTTTTCCATGAAAAGTTCTACCGATTTTCTGATTATCTTTTCATATCTCCGCAAATGCTGGAAAGGCTTGTTATATCAAACATTTCCAGCATTTTGCGTTTCGGAAGATACCCCGCATATCATGGCATTTCGGAGCCTCATTTGGCATTGGAAAGTAGTAAAACCGTAGTAGAAACAGCGGCTTACTACTATGCCGCCAGCCTGTCCATCGCCGCCTTTGCGGAAGCATAATCCGCATGAGCGTAATAGTTCAGCGTCATGGTGATGTTGGAATGTCCCATGATGTACTGCAAGTCTTTGGGGTTCATCCCAGCGTGGGCAAGGCGAGTGCAGAATGTATGGCGCATGGTATGGGGTGTGATGTTCGGCAGTGCCTCCTCAGGCTTGTGGTTCTTGTTGTACTTCCTGACAAGCCCCTGGAACATGCTCTCGTAACAGGACGCCGTTTTGGGAAGGCCGCTCTGGTTAAGGAACAGGAAGTTGGTGTAGCCCCCGATATTGACCGGGGCGGCTTTGCCTCTGCTCCTCACAGCCCGCTTCAACGCCTGGTAGACCTTCTTGCTCATGGGGATCTGCCGCACACCCTTTTTGGTCTTGGGTTCGTCCACATAGTAGCCGAGCTCGCTGTCCCGCAGGAGTTGATGGTCCACATGGATGCAGCGGTTTTCAAAATCCAGGTCCGTTGTCAGGCCGCACAGCTCGGAAACACGGAGACCGGTCCCCAGCAGGATGATGATCTCATCACAATACTTCCGGTAGACCGGGTCGCTGCCGGCGAAGGCCAGGAGGCGGTCCTCCTGCTCCTGGGTCAGCGCGGCTTTTTCCTCCGTGTCATCCTCCAGGACATCGGCGATGGCAAAGTTGAACGGGTTTTTGCGGATGCAGTCATCCTCAATCGCTGTGTAGAAGGCGGCCTTCAAAGACCGTTTCCAGTTGCTGATGGTCTTGTAGGCGTACCCCTTCTCACTCATCCTGATGGTCCATTCCTTGGCATCCGACAGCTTCACACTGTCAATGCTCCGGGAACCCAGGGGGTCCTCTTTCAGAGCGGACATCAGGTATTCCCGGCCCTTCTCGGTGCTCCGCTTGACATTCTTCCGATGGCTGTTCTGCCGGGCGTAAAGCTGGCAGACCGTCATCTTCTTACCGATGGTGTCGATCCCATCGTTCAGGTCCCGCAGGATCTCCTTGACCTTCTCACGGAGCGAGATGTCATCCCGCTTGCCCGTGGGGGTCTTGTCAGTGGGAACAAGTTTCCAGGCATACACGAATTGAGTTTTACCGCAGGCGTCCGTGTACTTGTAAGCGTATCTTCCGTCTTTTCTCTGGCTCTCTCCAGTCCTTAAAATTCGACCTTTGCTATCGCGTCTTTTCTCTGACATGATGTAAAGCTCCCTTCCATCGCTGGAATGAGCCTCGATACGCTACCATTATTATACCGCGCCCTTGGCCCATTGTCAGCCGGCTTCGTTAAATGACCTCCAGTTCGTCGATGACTTTCTCAAACTGCTTTCGCTTGATCTGGAGGCGGTTGCCGTTCATAATGAGCCAGTTTGCGTTAGGGTTTTCCTCGGCTAACCTGCGGAGCTTCTTTTCCCCAATACGGAAATATCTGGACGCCTCCTCGATGGAGAGCGTGTATTTTTGCCAGATAGGAATATCGTTCGTGTTCAAATACAACACCTCCTAAAAATTTGCGCGTCCCCTTTCAGAGGACGGTGTTGCAAAAAATAAGAGGCAGAAAACGGATGGCTGCTGGCACAGCTCCACGGGAATTTCACCCCGGCCCATGCTGATGGGTGCGGCGCACGATGCTTTGCGGGCGTCCAATGCGCGAGTCTCATTATCCTGCCTGCATATCATCGCCCACAGGTTGCCACACCTGTTTTACGACCCGGTTTTGTCGCTCTCCTGTTTAGCAGGGGTCCCGTCCTGCGGACTTACAACAGGGTCATGGCGCACCGGCCGACCGGCTCCACGCAGACAGATCGTATCCGTCTGCCTTATGCTGCGCCGGAGGCCTCCCGCCGGGCTTTCTTTGTCAAGGAGCTATAACGGGACTCCGCGTGGAAAGGGGAACACGCAGCGCCCGGCCCTGGATCAGCTCAGGTCAAAATCCAGGATAGAAATAATCAGCTTTGCTTCCAGCCGACCGCGCAGATCTTCGTCCACCTGGGGACGGGGATAGCCGTCAGGGCCATAGCTCGTCCGTGTAGACAGTGCGGCGATGTAGCCGGAGTAATGCCAGACTACCCGGTTCACCGCTTCGGGGTCGCCTCCGACAGCGGCGGCGATCACCGGGTAAGGGATCAGCGATGCCCGCGTGCGCGCAGATTTAGTCATCCGCTTCACCTCCCATCAGCTCTGTCAGCAGCCGATAGGCTTTATGCCTGCGGGTATTGACCGTCCGGCGGGGCATGTTTATGTACCTGGCGATCTGTGCGTCGGTCATCCGCAGGAACCAGTGCATCATAAAGATTTCCCGGTCCTCCTGGGACAGCCCAAGAAGCGCCTCGGCCAGCCCGTCGTCCTCGATCAGGATCACGGCCCCTCCCACAGGGAAGGTCGTGTATTCCCACGGGTAGCGATCATATACCGCAAGCTGGGCCATTTCTGCCTCGGACAGTTCTTCCAAAGATGTGAAACGCTTCTGGCGCCGGCTGATCTGGCGATAGCCGTTGCACGCCTCGCATTTCAGCACCTTCTTGCAGTAGCTGTCAAAGGCGTACTGCTTGTGCTCGTAGTGGCGGTCAGGTTTCAAGTTCTCACCTCCCTTCGTGCCGGGAGGCAATTCTTTTCTTCCCCTTTCGCTCACTACTCGTTCACGAGAGGTCCTGTTTGGCTGGTTTTCGGGATCTATCTGAAAAAATTTTTTGCCGCTCATACTTGGCTCCTTTCGTTTCGTTCAGGTTGACAGGCCGGAACGAAACGGGGCGGGGAGCGGCAGCCCACGCCCAGGCGCAGGCGGTCACGGGGACGGGCTTTGTTGGATATGAGCTGCAGTATATAAAAAGCGAGCCATAACTCACTTTCATGAGCATGGCTCGCTGCTGCGTTATTGGAATATTTTTCGTAGTGGCATGGGCGTCCGCCGCATAAGCGGTAAACCCCGCCTTATTTTGACCTCCTTTGTGTTGGCGCTCTCATCCATATCTCCCTTTACTCCGAAATATGAGTTATAACTCACTTTACATGAGTTCTATGGTTATTTATATGAGCGGAAGCACACCCTACAATGATGTAGAGGTGATGTGTAGTGAACAGTCCGCTGGATCTATTTGCATGGAAGGTGCGGTCAGAACGGAAGCGCCAGCATCTGACGCAGAAGCAGTTAGCTGAACGCCTCGGTATGAACCCCCGCACGATCATAGATTTGGAGACCTGCCAGAGTAATCCGAAATTTGAAACGGTGGTCCTTGTCGCCAAAGAACTGAATATCAGCGTGGACGCCGCCATCTTCCCGGAAATGGTAAATCAGACAGTCTCGAAAACAGTTGTGGACTTCTTTGCCGGGAAAAGCGAAGCAGAGATCGAAAAATTTATCGCGCTCTGCAAACAGGCGGAAACCTTCCAGAAAGACGAGTAACGCGGTCGGGTTCGATGTGCCCGGCCGCGTTACTGTTTTACCCGTCTGCTATGCGGGCATATCATTCTTTTTTTGTTTTATAGGCATCGCGCAGATGCTCGAAGGATTCCTGGCTGATGACATGCTCCATCCGGCAGGCGTCCCGTTCCGCTGTTTCCGGGTCTGCGCCGGCCTCGATCAGCCGGTCGGTAAAGAAGCGGTGCTTTTCGTAGATCTGCTCCGCCACTTCCCGCCCCACATCGGTCAGATGCAGGAAATAGTCGCTGTCCATCGTCAGGAAGCCCCCGTCCCGCAGGGTCACCACCGCATGGCACACGCTGGGCTTTGTGACCTCCAGGTGCCGGGCGACATCCACGGAGCGCACCATGCCCATCTTCTTATGGAGAACAAGGATAGCCTCCAGATAGTCCTCCCCGGACGCATGAAGTTTCATCAGTACCTCCTTATTACGAATTAAACGCTTAACTTCCAATTTGCAGAAGCTGTCTGCAAATCGACCAGTCTACGATATAGGCCATTTTCTTTCATAAGTTCTTCGTGAGTTCCGTTTTCGGCTACAATACCATCTGACAATACAACGATGTTATCAGCAGACTCCACCGTCCTCATTCTGTGAGCGATTATAAGAACCGTCTTGCCTTTTACCAGCCTGGATATTGCGTTTTGAATTTCAGTTTCGTTATCTACATCAAGAGAAGCAGTAGCTTCATCCAGAAGAATAACAGGAGCGTCTTTCAAAAGAGCGCGTGCGATAGAAAGGCGCTGGCACTCACCGCCAGATAGTGTTGAACCATTTTCTCCGATTACCGTCTGATAGCCGTCCGGCAATTTTGAAATAAATTCATCACACTGCGCTGCTTTAGCTGCGGCAACCACTTCCTCGTCCGTTGCGTCCTTTTTACCGACACGAATATTTTCCATGATGGTGTTATTAAACAGCACAACATCTTGAAAAACGATAGAAAAGTTTTTCATCAACATGGTTGAATTTAGCGGAGCAATATCGGTTCCGCCCAACAGTATTCTTCCTCCGTCCAGAGGATAAAATTTGGCTGCCAGTTTTGCGACTGTACTTTTGCCGCCGCCGGACGGGCCAACCAATGCTGTGACCTGTCCCTGTTTTGCAGTAAACGAAACATCCCTCAGTACCGGTTTGCCCTTTTCGTAAGAAAACTGGACATGATCGAATGTAATATCGTACCCGTTTGTATGGATATTCTTCTCGCCGGTTTCTTCCGGGTATTCCTCTATTTCTTTCAAGCGGTTTACCTGAAGCTGTACAGAAAACAGCTCCGCCATATTTGACATCGCCCCGGAAAGTGGATCGTAGAGGCGTGAGGCAGCAATCAAAAACAGGATATAGGTAAACAGAGAGGTATCTCCACTTACCACAAGACTATTACCTACTACAATCACCGTTGCCAAACCGAGCCGTAAAAACATCTGGCCGGTTGTCAGCAGACTTGCCGTTGTCATTTCGGATGAAATCTGTGCTTTTTCCGCAGCATCCATCTTTGCGTCCAATTTGCGAAGATAATCTTCTTCCTGATTGCAAGCCTTTATATCCTGTACGGTTTCCAAGCACTCCTGAATGCCTTCTGCAAGCTCCAGTCTTGCGTTCATGTGCTTTTTGCTGAGTTTTTCCTGCCATTTCCGTGACAGAATAACGATTGCAAATGAAATCGGGGCTACCCAGAGAAGAGCCAGGCCCATTTGCCAGTTGAAAATCAGCAAACCGATACAAACAATCCCCGTAGAGATAACTGCTCCAAAGAATTGCGGAACCGTATGGGAAAATGCGTGCTCAAAGTTTGCACAGTCTCCCATAATAGTGCTTGTCAGGTCAGCAAGATCACGCTGGTGGAAGAAGGTCAGCGGAAGGGTGCGCAATTTTTCCGCAAGACCGATACGCCTCCTTGCGCTTTCGTCATACGTTCCGAGATATGCTGCGGTGTACTGGCAATAATGAAAAATAAAAACAACAGCTAAAATCACAATTCCAATCACAGTGTAAACGGCGGCACTGATCTCTGGCGCACTCGCTCCCAAAACAGGCGCAAGAAGCTGATTGAGGACGATAGCCAGAAGAATAACAGGAAACATAAGGCTGATATTGGCCAGCACCGAATAAACGATCCCTTTTATCAGGTCTTTTGCACCCTGATCGCTTAACGCATACTTCTTTTTTAACGCCTTAATCATGCTGCTCATCCTCCTTTCCGACCTTCCAGGCAATCGAGGTTTGGTAATCCTTCCACATAGAAGAATAAATACCATTTAAGGCTACCAATTCTTCATGCGTACCTCTTTCTGCAATCTGCCCCTCCTTGAACACCAGGATAAGGTCTGCGTCTTGTATCGTAGAGAGCCGGTGGGCAATCATCAGAACCGTTTTGTTTTGGGTCAGCCGCTCAAAAGCGAGCTGTATCTGATGTTCATTTTCGGCATCTGCAAATGCTGTGGCTTCATCCAGTACAATAATAGGGGCGTCTTTTAAGATTGCCCTTGCAAGAGCAATCCTTTGATTTTCGCCTCCTGAGAGATATGTGCCTCCTGTTCCAACGAGCGTATCAAGCCCATCCGGGAGCCGGTCAATAATGTCCTTGCATTGTGCTTCATCGGCTGCTTTCAGGACTTCTTCTCTGGTCGCGTCCGGGCGGGCCGCCTTAATATTATTCAGCAAGGTGTCCTTGAACAAACGGGTATTCTGAAATACGAAAGCAACTCTTTTCATCAGTTCCTGCTTCTCGATATTGCGTACATCCACGCCGCCAATCGTAACAGAACCTGATTGAACATCATAAAATCGGGGAATGAGGCTTGCCGCTGTACTTTTACCACTGCCAGAGGCACCAACGAGCGCCACTGTTTTTCCTGTCGGAACCTCAAAGCTGATATGGTCTAAGGCCTTCTCTTTGGCACCTGGATAGGCGAAGGAAACATCCGAAAACACAATCGAAGCGTCTGCCAGGATCAGGGGCTGTTCCGGCTCCTTCAATGGCTGTTCCTGCAAAATTTCATCCACCCGGTTGACTGCGCTTTTAGCCGCCATAAGCTGCTCGCTGGCAAACATGATACGGTTCATCATAGTTGCACAGACCGGAGTAAACAAACTGTAAAACAGAAAATCCATTACAACATTTTCATAAGCCGCCTGGCCGCTGACCCCGGACAAAATAAACATGGCGACTGGAATAAGTAAAACAAATGTGCCGTTCAGTGTTACTGTAAATCCAGTAAGAGGAATACGGCATTTTAAGGCATACCCGGAAGCAAATTTTTCGTATTCTTCTATTGCAGCGTGAAAATTTTTGAAGGAATAAATAGTCTGCTGAAATACTTTTACAACAGGAATACCGCGAATATATTCCACAGCTTCTTTATTCATCGTTTCCAGTGCAGTCATATACTTGCCCATAAACTGCGCATTATCTCCGCCCATCATCTGTTTTAGAAAGATGACACTGATTCCCATAGGTATCAGGCAGCAAATTCCCAGCCGCCAGTCAAAAAGGAAAATCAAAATAATGACGGCGACCGGCATAACTGCGGCTCCGGTCAGATCGGGAAGCTGATGGGCCAGAAATCCTTCTGTAAGGCCTGCATTATCATCAATGATTTTTCTGAGCCGTCCGCTTGCATTTTGGCTGAAATACCCCAACGGCAGCGTCACGATATGATGGATTGCAGATTTTCTCATATTGGTGGCTGTACGAAACGCCGCCAGATGAGTACAGTTCAGGGCGATAAAATAAATTAAAATGCTTGCTGCCGCAAACACAACCGCCATCCACGCATAATGGGTGCTTTCCGTTGCAAGAGATATATCCCCGGCGGCAAACGCCTGGATTAAATCACGGATAACAAGCCAAATACAAACAAAAGGCAGCATAGATAAAATGGTACTAATCCCGGAGAGGACACATCCCAAAACGGTCAAAGCATGGAATTTCCCTGCATATCCGAACATTCTGGACAGCTCTCCATTTTTTTGCTTCTCCATAAGCAAGGCTCCTTTCGTAGTAATAGACGGGTTAGTAACTTCTAACCCGTCTATTATCATAAAATCATTTAGTTATTTCTGCCACTCCATACAGAGCATATCTATCCAATCAGACACACAACTCATTGACACATCAGACAGGAATATAATCGAGGAAGATTTTCCTGTAATGAGAATGTTTCTACATGACCTTCATCAACAAAATGCAGAACCCGATTACAAGTCATAGCAGCAAATTCATAATCATGGGTAATGATTAAAATGGTCTTTCCTTTTTGCGCCAGAGCTTTCAAATGCTCCGATATTCTCATCATATTTTTGAAATCAAGACCGCTGGTAGGCTCATCCAAAATCAAAACGGGGGTATCTATCCAATCCGATACAGCGAGAGCGAGCCGCTGTTTCTGCCCGCCGGAAAGAGTAGCAGGATGCCGTTCTTTCCATTCAAACAAGCCATATAATTTTAGCAGATCATCGCGTTGCTCCTGGGTACTGCCTTTTCCGTTTAATAGCAGTTCTTCTTCTACGCTGTCCCCAAACAACTGGCAATCTGTATTTTGCATAACAAAGTAGGCAAAATTTTTCCTTTTGCCTTTAGATACCTTTGTCCCGTTATATATGACCTGACCCTCTTTTTCCTTTTGCATACCACAAAGAATATTCGACAAAGTAGTTTTCCCTATTCCGTTATGGCCTACAATCGCAATCAGGTCGCCAGCATACGCCCGAAAAGATATATCGTGGAAAACCGGATGTTTGCGATAGGAAAACGCCAAATCCTTTACCTCCATCGTCATATCTTTTTCTTTTGTAGGGGGAATATCTACTTCAATATGGTGTAAATCTGCCGCCCGTATTCCTATGGCTCGTCTTTTTTCTTCTGGAATAGAGAGCAGTTCTCCCGCCGTCCATTCTTCTTTTATGCTCCCGTTTTCCATATAAAGAAAACGGTCTGCAAGGTCAGTAAGATAATAAAGCCGGTGTTCAGCAACAATGATTGTGTGGCCTTCCGCTTTTAGTCCACCCATCAAATTTTTAAGCGCCTCAACGGAATACATATCCAAATTGGCCGAAGGTTCATCAAACACATAAATTTCCGGGTCAACAGCATTGACGGAGGCCACCGCTATTTTCTGTTTTTCTCCGCTGGACATCGGATAAATTTCTTTCCCCCGCAGCATATCTCCGTTAATACGTTTGATCGCACTTGAAACCCGTCCATCCAGTTCTTCATACGGAACGCCATAGTTTTCACACCCGAACGCAATTTCATCCTCTGTAATACTGGCAAAAAACTGGCTCTTTGGATCTTGAAAGATTGAACCTACTTTTTTCCCGATTTCATACAGAGGATATTCCGATATGCTGCGTCCCAGCAGTGTGACTCGCCCTTTCAGCGTCCCTTCGTAAAATTGTTCAGCTAACCCGTTTATCAATCGTGTTAAAGTTGTTTTTCCGCAGCCGCTCCCGCCAGTCAGAACAAGGAACTCGCCCTTTTTTATATCGAGGCTGATATGATGGATACTTTCTGTTTCGGCTCCCGGATATTCAAAAGATACATCTTCAAACTGGATAACGGATCGCCTTGCTTTATCATTTATCATTATGCTACCGTCCTTTCCAGCACAAAATAGAGTGCGGTTACGCAAACAGCAACCACGCACATAATCCAATCTCTTTTTTGAAATTCTATCTTCCTGCGGCAGGTATGTTTTCCCGGATTGGAAATCCCCCTGCTTTCAGCAGAAGCTGCGAGTTCTTCAGCTATTCTGGATGAACGGAAAATAACAGGCGTAACAATATACTCCATTGCGTCCAAAGGGTGTTTCCATGACAACAGTTTTCGCAGCCGAAGTGAGGCAAACACATCGGAAAATTCACTGCGCACAGTAGGGAAGAAACGCAACATGAAGGTTACGGGCAGGGCAATTCCATCAGGAGCGTGGATTTTCTTAAAAACTGCTACAACTTCTCCCGGCGGCATACCAATCACGGGCTGCGCAGCCATAACCATCATCAAAATACGCAGCACCATGAACAGGAACATTTCCGGCATAAGAATGGTAATGCCCTGTCCTCCTGAAAGCAGCCTCAACACGATAAAAACACCGCAGACGATTAGATATTTTATTGTCTGCCTGCCAAAGCCCTGAATAATCAGATACACGCTCAAAACACCCAAAAGTGTGTATATCAAAATGTCGCTTGTGAGCACCGCCACAAGCGACATAGTGAGAACTATGACAAGCAATTTGGTCCGAAAATCAAATTTCATGCTCATAGTTTATTTAATCGCGCCACTCTTTCTGAAGTGCTTTACAATCAGTTTGTTGCTAATCATGCAGCCAAGGATGGCCAGAATAACAGTAACAGCCAGGCTCAAAATAACATACTTCGGATCGGTGTAATACTGGGTCTGAACCTGAACCTGCTGCTCACTGACGCCAGTGGCAAGAAATGCGTCTTTGAAAAACCAGATTTCTGACATACCGTGTGCAGCGCGAACCAATGCTGTAATTACCCACGAAATAGATACACGCTTAATGTCATGGTAAGCATCCTTTCCGCACATGGAAAGCTCTGCGATGATACCGCCGCCCAAAAACCACGGGATCATAAACGGCCCCATCATCAATCCGGCGATAATCGCCCACATGATATTGTAGACAAGAGCGGGGCCATGCTTGCCGACTTTCATGCACATGTAAACATAGAACGGTGCGAGGATAAGAGCCGCACCAGCGGCGTTAAAAATCATGGAATAGAACAGAGAAGCGCCAGTCAGTGTCGAATAGACCATAAATACAACGAACATGACCGCACAGAAGATACCGATGATTGCCGCGTCTTTGACAGTGAACTTGTTACCTGTCGATTTTTCATTTTCCATTTGGAAATCCTCCTTTGTCTTGCAGAAAGTTAGCAGTACCTAACCCACTATTCAAAAAATAGGCCAGCTTCAAGCGGGCTTTCTGCTTTTATCTGACAAAGGATATTTTAATACAGCTCAGATTTCTTCGCCACTCCATACGGACCCGCTTCTATCCAAACGGACACTCTTTCTGAGCTCCGTTGGAGAGCTGCCATACGCTTCTTTGAAAGCAGAAGTGAATTTATTCGGATTTTCATATCCGATTTTGCCTGCAATCTCCGTTACTGACAACTCTGTTTCCAGCAACAATTTTTTGGCGACTTGAAGCCGATAGGTACGAAGATAAGAATAGACAGAGGTTCCATAGACACCTCGAAAGCACTTTTTCAATGCTGTTGTAGA
The DNA here is from genome assembly GCF_964248325.1 of Agathobaculum sp. Marseille-P7918. Classification (NCBI taxonomy): domain Bacteria; kingdom Bacillati; phylum Bacillota; class Clostridia; order Eubacteriales; family Butyricicoccaceae; genus Agathobaculum; species Agathobaculum sp. Marseille-P7918. Next base: position 87,011 of record NZ_CAXTXI010000011.1, read on the forward strand.
AATCTCGAATTTCTGGGAAAGCTGTTCAATCGTATGATGTGCTGTCAAGTCCTCCGTAATATAGGATGCTACTGCTTTAATCAATGAGACCTGATTTTGATTGAAATAATCCGTCTGTAAAACCTCTTCTGCCGTATTGAGATCGCTTAAAAACAGAAGCAGCTCCAGTATTTTGACTTTCATGTATCCTGGTTTTCTTTTTTCCCGGACATGATAGAGTTCCGAAAAAATATGTTCAATAGACGGATTGGCCCGCATGATGCAGCAACGGTTTCCTTCGCAAATATATTTTTGTATGTAATGCAAATCAATATTCAACAGTTCCATGATTTGCCGTACTTCCGGCAACAATTCATCCAGATTGATGATGATGGAAATACCGTGATAGTGGTTCAGCGGAAAACACGAATTTGACTTTTTCTTCATCATGGAGCTGATCGACAAATCGCCTTCCGCCATATAGCAGCAGCTATTTTCACCAAAGCTGCACTCGAAACGTCCAATCAGGCAGTGGTTAATCTCTATCATATTTTTCGCAGTGGCCTGGTTTTGGTTACAATAGCCTATGTGCATATCGTTGTAGTAAAGTTCAATACCCGGAAAAACCTGATAAACAGTGATCAGCCCATATCCTGTTTCATTCGACAGCCGGAAAATTTTGCAATCCTGCCGCAGTTCATCTTCTTCAGGAGAGCCGTATAGCTTTGTTCCTTCAAATTCATCTGGCAATTCAGACCGTGATAATATTTCAATCGCACCAGAGAGTGCTTGTTTTTCATAGGTCAGCACTATCCATTCCTCCCTTCAGTTCGCCATAACTAACTGCTATTAAGTATATGTGATAATTTCTTCTGTGTCAAATTTTGATAAAGGCCCATGACGTTAAAGATTTTTAGATGGAAATAGCCAAAATCTCTGTTTCAAATTGTAGTATTAGTAGAGGGAGAATACGAGGGTAGGGTTACGATAGCAAGCACAGCCAGCGAGTACCCACTGGCGGATTTTCGGTTTAGGGGGACCCCTGCCCCTAAACACAAAAATTGCTTGCTGGGATAGTCCCAGACCCTTATAAGAAACGGAGGCGAAATGGCATGGCAAATCGAAAACGAAATATCCAGATGAAGTTCTGGGTGACAGAGGAGGAAAAGCGGCTCATCGACGAGAAGATGAGCCAGCTCCCCACAAAGCGATATGGCGCCTACCTGCGGAAGATGGCGATTGACGGGTATATCATCCAGGTGGACACCACCGACATCAGGGAGATGACCAAGGCCCTGGGCTCCATCGGCCGGAACATCAACCAGATTGCCAAGAGGGTGAACGCCGGCGGCCCCGCTTATCAGGCCGATATGGAGGAGATACGGGAGAGATTGGAGCAGATATGGCAGTTACAAAGACGCATCCTATTAAGTCAACGCTGAAAGCGGCCATCGACTATATCTGCAATCCAGACAAGACGGATGGGAAGCTGCTGGTGTCCTCCTTCGGCTGCACCGCGGAAACCGCCGACATTGAATTTGCATGGACCCGCCGCCATGCTATCGACAAGGGCACGAACCTGGGCCGCCACCTCATCCAGGCGTTTGAGCCTGGGGAGGTCACGCCGGAGGAAGCCCACCGGATCGGCATGGAGCTGGCGCGGGAGGTTCTGGGCGGAAAGTATGAGTTTGTCCTCACCACCCACATAGACAGGGATCATGTCCATAATCACCTGATTTTCAATGCGGTCAGTTTCCAGGACCACCGGCACTACCACTCCAATAAGCGGAGCTATCACTTCATCCGCCGTACCAGCGACCGGATCTGCAAGGAGCATGGCCTGTCCGTCATCGTCCCAGGCCGGGACAAGGGCAAGAGCTACATCGAACACCAGGCAGAACAGAACGGCACCAGCTACAAGGCGAAGCTGCGCTCCGCCATCGACCGGCTGCTGCCCGGCTGCTCCGACCTGGAGGACCTGCTCCGCCGCCTCCAGCGGGAAGGGTACGAACTGAAACGGGGCAAGTACATCTCCGCCAGGGCTCCGGACCAGGAGCGGTTCACCCGATTGAAAACCCTGGGCGCCGACTATGCCGAGGAGGCCCTGGCCGCTCAGATCGCCGGCAGGCCCGGCCCCTCCCGCCAGCCGAAACAGCGCACCGGGAAGCCCAGCCTGCTCATCGACATCCAGAACAACATCAAAGCTCAGCAGAGCGCCGGCTACAAGCATTGGGCGACCATCGAGAACTTGAAGCGGGCGGCGGAAACGCTGAACTTCCTGACGGAGCATGGCATCGGAAGTTTGGAGGAGCTGTCCGAGCGGTGCGACGGGGCGGCGGCCGCCACCGCCAGGGTGAAGGCGGACCTCCGGGCGACGGAGAAGGAAATGGAGCGGCTGACCCTCACCATGAAGCACGCCGCCACCTACCGCCAGCTCCGGCCCCTGTATGAGGAATACCGCCAGTCCAGGGACAAGGAGAAATTCCTCCGGGGGCATGAGGGCGAGATCATCCTGTTCGAGGCGGCGGCAAGGGAGCTGAAACGCCTGGACGCCGTACCCCTGCCCGCCGCCAAGCGGCTCCGGGCCGAGATAGACGAGCTCACCGCCAGAAGAACCGCTCTGCAATCGGAGTATAAGAAAGCCCAGCGAGAGGAGCGGGAGTACGACACCCTCAACCAAAACGTCCGTATCTTACTGGAACGGTCAGAGGATGTTGTACTCCCGAAGGAACGATCGAATGAACTTGAATAGACGGAATTAACCCAGCCGCCACTGAGCGTTCTCGCTCTGGAGCTCCACCATGCGGCGGTAGAGGCCGCCCTGCTCCATCAGTTCCGCCGGGGTGCCCTGCTGGGCCACATGGCCGTTTTCCAGCACCACGATGTGGTCGGCTCCTGCCACGGTGCGCATCCGGTGGGCGATGACCAGCACTGTCTTGCCCTGAAGCAGACGGGAGAGGGCGGTCTGGACGGCGCTTTCGTTCTCCACGTCCAGGCTGGCGGTGGCCTCATCCAGCAGCACCACCGGCGCGTCCTTCAACAGGGCCCGGGCGATGGAGATCCGCTGCCGCTCCCCGCCGGAGAGGGTGGAACCGTTCTCCCCGATCACCGTCTGATAGCCCTGGGGCAGCTTGCGGATGAACTCGTCGCACTGGGCGGCCTTGGCGGCTTCCAGCACCTCCTCATCGGTGGCGCCCCGGCGGCCCAGGCGGATATTCTCCATCACCGTGTCCCGAAACAGCACCACGTCCTGGAACACCATGGAGTAGGAGCGCAGGAGGGCCTCCGGGTCCACCGTGGACACGTCCGTCCCGCCCAGGGACACCTTCCCGCCGGTGACATCCCAAAACCGGGCGGCCAGCTTGCAGGCGGTAGACTTCCCGCCGCCGGAGGGTCCGATAAGGGCGGTGACTTCCCCCTGGCGGGCGGTGAAGCTCACATCCTCCAGCACCCCTGCACCCTCCCGGTAGGCAAAGGAGACATGGTCAAAGGTGATGTCGTAGCGGTTGGGGCAGAAATCCTCCGTTCCCGTCTGAACCGGCTGCTCCAGAATGGAGCGCATCCGTTCAATCTGCAGCTTGGTGTTGAAGGTAGCGGCGATATTCTGGAGCACCACCCCCAGGGGATCATACAGCCGGGCGGCAGCAAAGAGGAAGCCCAGGAAATAGAGGAAGGGGAGCTCCCCGGCCAGTAGCAGCGCCCCGCCGGTGAGCACCGTGGTGGCAAGCCCCAGCCGCAGGAAGGCCTGGGCGGAGCAGACGAACACGCCGGTGGCCAGCTCGGAGCGGATGGAGCTGCCCTCCATGGCGGCCAGCTTTGCCTCCAGGCCGTCAAGGTACCGCTCCTGCCGGTGGCAGGCCTTGATGTCCCGGATGGTCTCCAGCCCCTCCTGGATGCAGTCGGCCACCGCCCGCTTGTTCAGGATATTTTTCGTTCCGAAGGCGTCCTGGATCTTCTTACTTCCCGCTGTCAGCGCCACCGCCACGGGCACCACCCACAGCACAGCCAGGGCCATGCGCCAGTCACAGGCGAACATGCACACCCCGATCACCAGTGTGGAACCGACGGAGGCGAACAGCTGGGGCACATAGTGGGAGAACATCTGGTCCAGGCTGGAGCAGTCGGCAATCATGGTGGAGGTCAGGTCGCTGAGATCCCGGTTGCCGAAGAAGGACAGGGGCAGCCTGCGCAGGGTCTCCGCCAGGCTCACCCGGCGGTTGGCGCTCTCCCGGTAGGTGGCGATGTAGAGGGAGGCGTACTGAAACCAGTGGAGGACGAACAGCAGGATCAGCACCACCAGGGCAAAGCCCACATAGATCCAGAACCCGTCCATGGGACTGCCGCCGCCCTCCAGGCAACCCAGAAGATGCTGAACCGTGAACAGTACCGCCCCCACGGGGAACATGAGGGCCAGATTGCACACAAAGCACCAAATCACGGCCTTCACCAGGTCTCTGGCACCCTTCTCGCTGAGGGCGAAGATATGTTGTAATTTCTTTATCATACCGCTGCCTCCTTTCCAACCTTCCACTTTGCGCTACGCTGATAGTCCGCCCACATGGCGGCGTAGACACCGTTTCTTTCCAGCAGGGCGCTGTGGCTGCCCTGCTCCGCAATCTTTCCCTCGCTGAGGACGATGATGTTGTCCGCGTTCTGCACCGTGGACAGCCGGTGGGCGATCATCAGCACTGTTTTATTCCGGGTCAGCGTCTCAAAGGCCTTTTGGATCTGATGCTCATTCTCCGGGTCGGCAAAGGCGGTGGCCTCGTCCAGTACCACGATGGGGGCGTCCTTCAAAATGGCCCGGGCCAGGGCGATGCGTTGCTGCTCCCCGCCGGAGAGATAGACGCCCTTTGCGCCCACCACCGTGTCCAGCCCCTGGGGCAGTTTTTCCAGGATGTCATCGCACTGGGCGGCATGTGCGGCGGCAAGCACCTCCTCCCGGGATGCATCCGGCCGGGCAGCCCGGATATTCTCCAGCAAGCTCTCTTTGAACAGCCGGGTATCCTGGAACACAAAGGCCACCTGCCCCATGAGAGCGGTGCTGTCCAGTTCCCGCACGTCCGCGCCACCCACGGTGACGTTGCCGCTGTCCACATCCCAGAACCGGGGAATCAGGCTGGCGGCGGTGGTCTTTCCCCCGCCGGATGGACCCACCAAAGCCACCACCTGGCCGGGCTGGACGGAAAAGCTCACATCCTCCAGCGCGGGCCGGTCGGCGCCGGGGTAGGTGAAGGTCACGTGTGCAAAGACCACGGCGTCGCCAGCCGGCTTCTTTTGTACCTTCGATTCCTCCATGGGCTTCTGGCTCAGGATCTCGTCCAGGCGTCCGATGGCCTCGTCGGCCTCCATCACCGCCTCGCTCATATACATGATGCGGTTGATCATCTGACCGCAGGCAGGGGCGAACAGGGCGTAGAAGATCAGGTTCACCAGCGCGGTACGCACATCCCCGCCGGAGGCGATGAGCAGCGCCGCCGGGATCAGCAGGGCGAAGGCCCCGTTGATGAAGGTAAGGAAACAGGTCTGGCCCGTCCGGCAGCTCATGGCGTACTGACTGGCCAAGTCGCTGTAATCCTGGATGGCGGCGTAGAAAGCCTTGAAGGAGTAGACCGTCTGCTGGAACATCTTTACCACCGGGATGCCCCGGACATACTCTACCGCCTCGCCGCTCATGCGCTCGATCTCCTGTTGATAGCGGTGGAAAAAGCCGGCGTTCTTGCCGCCCATCATCATGCACATGGAGAGCAGCGCCAGTACCATGGTGAGCAGACACAGCAGACCCATCCGCCAGTCAAAGAGGAACAGTACCACGATGGCGGCGATAGGCGTCACTGCCGTGGCGGCCAGGTCGGGGAGCTTGTGGGCAAGCAGGTCCTCGGTGAGCCCGGCGTTGTCGTCAATGAGCTTGCGCAGCCGCCCCGACTGGTTCCCGGCAAAAAAGCCCAGGGGGAGTTTCAGCACATGGGTCATGGCGGCGCGCCGGATGTTCCGGGCGGTGCGGAAGGCCGCGATATGGGTGGACATGAGGGCGGCAAAGTACAGCAGGATGCTGCCAACGGCAGTCCACACTGCCATCCAGCCCCAGAGTCCCAGGTTCCCGGCCCCGTCCAGGCCGGGCCAAGTGGACAACACGCTTCTGGCCACCAGCCAGACACACAGATACGGCGCCAGCCCCAGCACCGCCGACAGGGCGGACAGGATACAGCCCAGGATCGTCAGGTTCTTGTGCCCGCCCGCATAGCCCAAGATGCGGGTCAGGCTGCTTGGTTTCTTTTGCTTCAAAGTGATCCCTCCTTGTTAAAATAGTTAGTCAAAGCTAACCTATATTCAAAAAAGATAGGGGTTAAGCCCCCATCAATTTCAGCCATCCGGCGGTATAGAAATCGCGGAGTTGATCCACGTCCCGCAGCGCCTGCTCCCGGGGCATATCGTGGATCACGATCTCAAAAATGCCACTCATCATCCCGCTGGCGATGATGTGACACAGAGACTGGCTCAGTTCCGGAATGTCCCGGCCCAGACGGCGGAGCACCTCCATGTATTGGAGGGTGTACTCTACCTCCACCTCCACCATGCTGTGGAGGAAGTGCTCATAGCTGGTACCCTCTGCGCGGGTGAGGAGCAGCTTCACCGGCTCCCGGTGCTGGCAGATGTAGTCCACCATCCAGTGGACGCAGTTGCTGGATTCCTCCCCCATGTGATCTGGCTGCTGCTCCTCAGGCAGTTCGGCAAAGGAGGTCTGGGCCTCCATGAACCGCCCCATCAAAGCGGCCGCGTGCGGCTCCACGATGGAGGCAAAGAGCGCCTCCTTGCTGGAGAAGTAGCCGTAGAAGGCCCCGGTGGTTACCCCGGCGTTCTTTACGATCTGCCGCAGAGAAGCCCCTTGAAAGCCCTTGTCCAGAAATTCGGCCATGGCTGCCTCTTGGATTTTTTTCAGCGTGACATTAGACTTTTCTTCCATAGGCGCTCTCCTTATAACAGTGTTATATAACACCGTTATAATACGACGAAAGCGGCAGTTTGTCAAGTGGAATACGAAAAAAGCCCGGCGCATACGCGCCGGACTCTGTCAGGAAACTTAATCTTGCTTTTTCTGGGGCAGGGCAGTCATACTGTGGAGGCTTACGCCAAGAGTAGACAGGTTGTGGAGCATGGCGGAGGTGGTTGGAGGCAGAATGCCCGTCACGCCAAGACCGATGAGCGCCCCGTTGAACCCGATGACAAAGCGGTAGTTATTCCGGATGCGGCGCATCAGGGCCATGGCCAGCTGCCGCAGGCGCACCAGCTCCCACAGGCTGTCGGCGGCAATGGTGATGTCGGCGATCTCCCTGGCGATGGCCGCCCCGTCGCTGATGGCGATGCCGGCATCCGCCTCGGAGAGGGCCGGAGAGTCGTTGATGCCGTCTCCCACCATAAGGACAGTATGCCCTTCCTTCCGCAAAGCGGCCACATACTCCGCCTTGTCCGCTGGCAGCACCCCGGCCCGAAAGGCATCCACCCCGAGCTGTTCCGCGATGGCAGCGGCGGTGCGGGGGCTGTCCCCGGTGAGCATGACGGCATTCCGCACACCCAAGACTCGCAGGGCGGAGAGCACCTCCCGTGCCTCCTCCCGCAGAGGATCGGAGATGCAGATCACGGCGGAGAGCACCCCATTGATGGCAAGATAGAGCTGGGAATACTCTGGGGGCAGCGCGTCGAACTTGGCCCGCTCCTCCTCCGGGATCACGCACTTCTCATCCTCGAAGATGAAGTGGGCGCTGCCGATGCGCACCTGCTCCCCATCCACTGAACTGGCAATGCCGTGGGCCACCAGGTACTCCACCTTGGCGTGGCGCTCCTCGTGGTGCAAGCCCCGGCGTTTGGCCTCCTCCACTACGGCGTTGGCCATGGAGTGGGGGAAGTGCTCCTCCAAACAGGCGGCCAGACGGAGCATTTCATTCTCTATTTTTCCGTTGAAGGTAAAAATCTTTGCCACCCGGGGGCAGGCGTGGGTGAGGGTGCCGGTCTTGTCAAAGACGATGGTATCCGCTTTCGCCACCGCCTCCAGGAATTTTCCGCCCTTGACGGTGATGTGCTCCCGTCCCGCTTCTCGCATGGCGGAGAGCACCGCCAGGGGCATGGCCAGCTTTAGGGCGCAGGAGAAGTCCACCATAAGTACCGACAAGGCCCGGGTCACGTTCCGGGTGAAGGCAAGGCTCACCAGGCTGCCGGCAAAGGTATAGGGCACCAGTTTGTCCGCCAAGTTGGACGCTTTGGCTTCGGCGGCAGACTTCATCTGCTCAGACCGCTGGATCATCTCCACAATCTGGTCATAGCGGCTCTGGCCGGTGGCCTGCTTCACCTCCAGGACACACTCTCCCTCCTCCACTACGGTGCCGGCGTACACCGCGCCGCCGGGCCGCTTGACCACGGGGACGGATTCGCCGGTGAGGGATGCCTGGTTGACGGTGATCTCCCCCTCCGCCACCACGCCGTCCAGGGGGATGACGCCCCCGGCTCGGACGAGGACCCGGTCGCCGGGCTTTACCTGGCCGATGGGGACCAGCACCTCCCCGGCCTCTGTTTTCAGCCACACCCGGTCCACGTGGAGGGACAGGCTCTCCGCCAGGTCCGCCACAGATTTCTTCCGAGTCCAATCCTCCAGCAGTTCACCGATCTCCAACAAAAACATGACAGTGCCGGCAGTACCGAAGTCCCTGCGGCAGACGGAGATCCCGATGGACAACGCATCCAGCGTCTCCACCTTGATCTGACGATGTCCCAGGCAGCGCAGACCTCTGTGCAGAAAGGGGATCATGTGCCAGACAATCCGGGCGATCCGCAGCGGGGCGGGCAAAAACAGGGTAGTGGCTGCTTTCACCGCCACCTTGCCCACCAGTTTCTCCTGGAACTCTCGGTTCAGAGTCCGGGTGCTGTGGCCGGGCAGGGTGACGGATGACTCCGCCCCGGCCCAAGTGAACGCACCGAGGGCGGAGAGGACGGCTTCCCGGTCTCCCGTATAGGTTACGATGACGCAGCAGGTGCGCTCATGGACCACGGCCTCCCGGGTCCAGGGCTGTCCCTTCAGCCAGGTTTCCAGCAGATCCGCCTGGCGAATGGATATATTTTTTTGGCGGAGCCGCAGACGCATCCGCCCCCGGCTCTCATGTACGATGGTTGCTTGCATACTAAATCTCTCCTCATGGAAAAAAGGGAGCCGTTTTCCGGCTCCCTTCCGCAATTTTCAGGCTTCCTGATCCTCCACCTGGGTCTCAGCTTCCTTGGCGGCTCGGGTCTCGTTGATGTCCTTTGCAGAGGCCAGGATGTCGGCGGCGTTCTCCTGCACACAGGTCACAGTTTCCATCACGCTATCCTTCATCCGCAGGCCGGCGGCGGTAATGTGAGTATAAGCTTTCTTGGCGTCTTTGCTGGTGAGCAGCTTCACGCCGACGGAGCCGAACAGAGTGCCGCCCACGAAGCAGGCCAGTCTGACATAGTGTTTCATCATGGAAATCTTTCCTTTCTGCTTTATTTGTGTTTGTAGCCCGTAATCATCACCATGACCATGCAAATCACGGCGCCCCAGGCCCAGAAGCGATGTTGTTTCATTGAAATCTCCTCCTGTCCGGAAACAAGCTTTTTTATGTATCTGAGTATTATAAAGGATAAACAATGCTGTGTCTCACCGAATCAGACGATGTTATGCCGGTTCAGACATTTTTCGATACATGGTTGGCGACATGCCATACTGCCGCCGGAAGGCGGCGGAAAACTGGCTGGCGCTGCTGTATCCCACTGACTGGGCTACACCCAGCACGCTAAGAGAGGAGTCCCGCAGCAACTCCGCCGCACGCTCCATCCTCCGCTGCTGCAGCCAGGTGTGGACCGGCAGTCCGTACAGGCGACGGAACCCCTCCTTGAATGTAGTTGCAGAGAGGCAGGCACGGCGGCTCAAAGTTGATATGGAGAGGGGTTCGTCCAGATTCTCCTCCATATATCGGCGGGTTTCTGCCAAGGTCCGGATCATCTCCTGATCCAGCACCGGGGCCATTTCCGCCGCTGGTTCCCCCTGGGCAGATAGCAGATACAACAGTTCCACCGACTTCCACACGCACCAGCGTGCCCGCTCGCTCTGGGGCAAACGATCCAGGTCAGCGAAGGCCGCCTGGCTCCAGCGAGAGGGCCCCTCCACAGCGCAGCCGCCCCGGCTGACCATCCACCGCCGTACTTGATCCGTGTTCAAAGTCAAACCGCCCAGCAGGTCACAAATGGCTTTTAGACTCGCCCGGGCACCCCGAGCGTCCACCGCCACCAGCACACCCTTTAAGCCGGTCTCCACTCTGGTATCGGTCAGATCAGAGATGTCGGTGAGGAGAAGCACCTGCCGGGTACCTAACCTCAGAGCCGAACCATCCCGCCGGGTCAGAGTCACCATCCCGGCCAGGCAGAACAATACCTCAAAGTGCAGAGGTTCCAACCGGAGGGGCAGAGGGAATGACCTCTCGCACAGGGAGAACAGGCAGGCTCGCGCACCAGGCATCACTTGTGTCCATTCCCCCTGTTTTGACAAAAATTCTGCCAGCATCCTCTTGCCTCCTCTCGATTGATCTGTGTCTCAGATACTTATCGGCCAAACAGCCCTTTCTTGTGCCAGGATTCCCTCCGAATCTCTCCCACATCATAGCCAGTGGCGGAAATAGCCGCCCGTAAAGTCTCTTGATCCAGTTCCATTTCCGTGATTACCACAGTCTCTTTTTTACTCCGAGATGAAGTGACCTTCTTCACCGGAAATGCTTTCCGCACCGCATCGTTCACATGGCTCTCGCACATACCGCACATCATGCCGTCTACTTGGATTGTGTATTTCCACATCTTCTGTCCCTCCATTCTTCTTAAAGTACGTTTCGCTGGTTCCAGCATATACGGTACACTTCATCAGAAGCATCCCAATAGTTGAATAGTAAGTCAAATGCTGTGCTCAGCCGCACCATTTGTCGCTTTTTATGAGATGCCACTCGGTTCTTCGTTTTCCAAAAGGCTGCTGTTTTCCCGCATCGCCAGAACGCAGAGCCAATGCTTTTTTGCATTCCGATTTATGATGATCTCAGAAAAACCTGCCTCGGTGAGAAAACGGGCAAGTTGGTCTCCATCGAAGATCCTCATCCCATCAATGACAGAAAGCCACTTGCTGGCGTGGGGATCTTCTCCGTCCGACTCATTGACGATCAGAAAGATGCCGCCCGGCCGCAGAGTGCGGTACACCTCCCGGAAGCTCTCCGTAGGACCAGGCCAGAAATATACCGTTTCAAATGCGGTCACCAAATCAAATGCACCATCCTCGAAGGGAAGGCAAGACACATCTCCCTGTATGATACGGCAGCGGCTGGCTTGCAGCCCCTTGCGGTTAACACTCTTGGCCTTTTCCACAGATATTTCTGAATAGTCTAAGGCGGTGACAGTCGCAGCAGGATATTTTCGTAAAAGGGCTCGGATATTCCGCCCACCACCGCAGCCCAACTCCGCAATCTCGGTGGGACCTGTTTCGGGCAAATGGCTAAGGCCCCAATCCGCGAGGGCAGCATGGGCATGATTCATGCTGCCCACCATGCACCTGCCCAGCAATCCTTTCGGCTTGCGGGTATTGTTGAAAAAAGCCTTTAATATTCCCATAACCGCCTCCGTGATTCGAAATTGAGGTTAGCATAAACTAACCATAATGCATTATAAATCTTTTTTTGCAGAAAAGCAATATACAAGTATGCTATCATGCTATTTTCCGCTGTGGGAAATGTGGAAAACGGCCGCTCCGCCGATGGAAAACAGATATTCACGGCCCGATGGAAAAGCCGCCGGCTTTCCCACAGCCCGCAAACACCGTTTCCCACAGCTCCGCAGACATGGCCGTTTACGCACATTCCCACAGCGCCTGCTGCTGCGAACATCCTTCCTGTCCGATCCTGATTGAAAGAGAAAAAAGAGAACAAAAAAAGAAGTGGGAGCGTTACCCTCGGTCCAAACCGAAGGCGGCGCTCCCGCTCTGTTATGGAAAAGTGTTCAAAACAGCCTCTCTGCACCCTTTAAATTGAAGGGGCAGACCCACATGGGAAATCATAAGGGCGGCTCCCGGAAAAGCCGCCACAGGCGATTTTTCAGCCCATTTTCAACCCCTATCCCCACACTTTTTCGAGCGTGCGGACTGGTAATGGGGACAGGCGATAAGAACCGCCCGGAAACTCTGCTTGCAGGGATGGATACAGCCCTTGCAGATCTTATTGTACCTGCGGCGGCCGTTCTCCCCCAGGAAGAAGGACCACTCCAGCCGCCACTTCTTGCTCCGGCTCATAGGTCATGCTCCGGGGGCTTCTTCTGCTGAACCTTGTCCGGGGGCTTGCGTTCGCCGCACTCCCGTTTGGCCTCCGCCAGCCGCTCCCGGATGGAGGGCTTCTTCTCCGGCGTGGTCCTGTGCGCCTCACCCTGAGCCTTCTCCAGCTCCTCACCCTTGCGACCGTTGTTCAGCACCCCGTCGATCATCCCATAGTCGTCCTCCAGGGTCATCTCGGCGGTGCGGAGAGGGTTCTCCGGCTCCACCGGCAGGGCGATGATCTGCCCGTTCAGGCTGATGAACTGCTCCGGCTGCTTGAAATGTTCCGTGTACTTCTGCACCTGCTCCGGGGTCAGGGAGGTGAAGGACTCCTCACCCAGCCCTACCACCAGGAAGGTGCCGGCCATGATGTCGTAAATCTCCCCATGCTCATCCCGCAGGCCCCGGTTCAGTTCCAGGCCGATCAGCTTGCCCTCATCGTTGCAGACCAGCCCCACGGGGTCGGAGAAGGGATAGGAGGCGGCAATATCGCCGCCCACCTCTGCCTGTAGCGAATGGAGACCGGGGTCGATCTCCTTCACATAGGGCTCCTTCATGGGCTCCACCACCAAAACTGTCATTTTCTCCGGGGCGGCGTGCTCCTGGGCCTCCTCGTTGCGGATGGCGAAGGCGCGGGAACCGTTGCCCATGATGAGATACTTCCCATCGTCAGACTGATGATGCAGACCGTACCCGGCCGCCTCCATCTGCTCCCGGCTCATATCCGTCACATAGAAGGTACCCCTAGGGGTCCGTACCGTTTCGCCGGTCTCCAGGTCATCCGGGGAGGGCGCCGGGGCCTGCTCGGACAGCTCCGCCTCATACTCCCGGCCCGCCTGCTCCGCAAAGGCCAGCATCTCGTCCACATGGGACTTGTCCGGGTTCTGGATAGCCTCCCGGATCACCGCAGGGTCTACATCGAGAAATTCCTCATAGCCGGTGGCGTCTTTGAACTTCTCGATCTCGGAAGGCAGATAGTCCTCCTGGGTCTGCCTCAGGGCGGCCAGCTTCTCATCCAGGGCGGAAATGTGCCCGGCCATCAGGTTTTCATAGATTTCTTCTTTTGCTGCGTGCTCCTCCGGGTGCTCGGCGGCGTACTGCGGGTCGTGCTGGCGGAAGAACTCGTCCATATCGTAGGCAATGTCCATCGCCCACTCGGATTTTTCTTCCTCGGTCAGCTCCTCCGCATCCTGGAAAGTCATCACCCGGTATTCTTCCGGGATACTGTCCCGGTCCCCATCGTACACCTCGTCAAAGTGGCTCCCGGTATCCCGCACATACCCCAGGTCAGTGAACTCGCCGCCCTCCTCCAGGGCGATGTCCCGGCCGTAGACCTCATAGTCGATGTAGTTCCGCAGATGTTCCGGCACCTGCATGGCGTCCAACTCCTCGATGTAATACCGGCCCAGGTCGTCGTAGTCATGGATGTCGGGGTAAATGTCGTAGCAGTCCAGGTTCTCGGTCAGGTTGATGATCTCCTGCAGGCTGCCCGAATGGTCGCCGATCTCCATAGCCGCCTGGAACTGTTCGTACTCGCCCTGGCTCATCTCGTCCAGCTTGGAGGCCAGGTAGTTGAGCTCGTCCAGGTTCTCATACTCGCCCAGTTTGTCATAGAGGCCGTCCACATAGCAGTCATAGTCGGTGATGAACCACTCCTCATAGGGCTGGCCGAAGTCGTCCTTCTGCCCAATGCCGATCCGTTCAAACACCTTCTGCATCTCCTCCGGCGTGGTGGGGAACTTCACCCATTCGCCCACCAGGTCGCCCTCGTTGTACTTGCCCAGGTTGGTGATGAAGGCGGCAAAGGGATAATCCTTGTCATATTCATAATGGGGCATATACGCACCTCCTCCTTACAGCTCCGGCTCAGACTTCCCCTTGTGGGGCGCCTGGGCCTTATTCTTGTTCCTGCACTCCTGTTTGCTCTGTTCCAGCCGCTCCTTGATGGAGGGCTTGCGGTCCGCCTGCTTCGCCTGGGGGCGGTCGTGCTGCCATGGGTCGTCCGTGGGGAACAGATACCCCCGGCTGGTGAAGCACCCCCGGTCCTCCTCCAGGGCGCGCCGGCCGAAGGGGGCGGGGTCAATGGCGGCCCGCAGGTCATCCGTCAGGTCGATGGTCAGTTTCTCGTCCAGATACTCCCATCCCAGATCCTCCAGGGTCTGGACATGGGGCTCCAGTACAAAGCAGTCTACATTTTTCTCAAATTCCAGGAACTGCTCCGCCGTGGTCAGCCGGAACGGGGACTCCTGCACAGCGGCCAGCAGGTCCCGGTCCTCCGGGGAGAGGGTGGCAACAGCTTTCGTCACCGCCGCCAGCTCCTCCCGGCTCATATTCTGTTCCGCGCCGCCCAGGGAAATATCCGATTTACTTTTTGCCATTCACGCCCTCCTTCCGTTTGGGGAACTCCAGCTTGAAGCGGACATACTTCTCGCCGGTATCGTCCAGCACCACCACCGCGTCATAAGCGGCACCCTTCTTTTCAGACCACATTCCCTTGACGGAGGTGCGGCCCTTTTTCAGCAGGTCGCCGGCCATCTTTTTTGTCAACTCCTTTTTACGGGAGGTCCAGAAACGGTCGTCCTTCCACAACACAAACTGGCAGGAGCGGTCGGAGCAGTAAAAATTCTTCTTTCCCTCGTAGACCGGCTTGCCGCAGCGGGGGCAGAGGCCCACGGCCTCCCGCTCCGGGGCGAACAGCTTTTGTCCCTCCTCGGAGATATGGGAATAGGTTTTCACCAGCTCCCGCGCCATGTCAGAGATCCCCGCCATGAAAGCGGCGGGGTCGCCCTCGCCCCTGGCGATGGCGGTCAGCTTCTGCTCCCACTCCGCCGTGAGCATGGGAGAGGTCAAAGTATCCGGCAGGACGGTGACCAGATTGATCCCAGCCTTGGTGGGGATGAGGCTTTTGCCTTTGCGCTCCACAAAACCGGCTGCCACCAGCTTTTCCAGGATCGCCGCCCTGGTGGCCGGGGTGCCCAGACCCTTGCGCTCGGCGTCCTCCGGCATCTCCTCTTTCCCGGCGGTCTCCATCGCCGCCAGGAGGGTGTCCTCCGTGTAGGCCTTGGGCGGGGCGGTGAAGTGTTCGGTGACAGAGGCATCCACCTGGTCAAAGGTCTGGCCTTCGGTAAAATCCGGCAGGGCGGCGGGCTCCGCCTCGTCCTCCGGCTGCTCCTTCAGGGAAGCGCGGAAAATGTGGTCGATCTCACGCCAGCCCTCGGAGAGGATGCGCCGCCCCTTGGCGGTGAAGGTCTGCCCGCCGCAGGTAAAGGTTGCCGTCACCGCCTCGTACACATAGGGCTCCGCAACCGCGCACAGCAGCTCCCGGCACACCAGCAGAAGGATATTGCGCTCGCCCACGGGCAGTTCGGATAGACTGGCCTTCTCCAGCTCCAGGGTAGGGATGATGGCGTGGTGGTCGGACACCTTCTTGTCATTCACCAGCAAAGTCACATCCGGGAAGAACTCCTTGCATCCATCAAAGGACGGCACCCTCGCCGCCAGGTGGAGGACCGCCGAAGCGGACTCCGCCATGTCGGCGGTCAGATACCGGCTGTCCGTCCGGGGATAGGTCAGTAGCTTCTTCTCATAGAGGGCTTGGGCGTAGTCCAGGGTCTGCTTGGCCGTGTAGCCGAACAGCCGGTTTGCCTCCCGCTGCAAGGAGGTCAAGTCATACAGCTTGGGCGGGTTCTCCTTCTTCTGCTCACGGGTGACGGTGGTACAGGTCACCGCCGCCCCCGTACAGGCCGCCCGCAGGGCCTCCGCCTCCTCCGGGGCGGCGATCTTCTCCGACACCGCCTCGGCCCCGTCCAGGGCCAGGCGCACATGGTGGTATTTCTCCTTCTTGAAGCTGCTGATCTTCCAGTCCCGATCCACCAGCATGGCAAGGGTGGGCGTCTGCACCCGCCCCACATTCAGGGTGCGATGGTAGAGAACGGAGAACAGCCGGGTGGCGTTGATGCCGATGAGCCAGTCCGCCTTTTGGCGGCAGAGAGCAGACTGATACAGCGGGTCATACTCCGCACCGGGGCGCAGGTTCTGGAAGCCCTCCCGGATCGCCGCGTCCTCCATCGAGGAGATCCACAGGCGGGAGAAGGGCTTCCGGCAGCCCGCCATCTCATAGACCAGCCGGAAGATGAGCTCGCCCTCCCGCCCGGCGTCGCAGGCGTTGACCAGCTCGGTGACATCCTCCCGGTCCATAAGGCGTTTCAGGTTCTGGAAGGCGTCCTCCTTGCCCTTCGCCAGCACATAGCGGAAGGGCTCCGGCAGGATGGGAAGGTCGTCATACTTCCACTTTTTGTAGCCGGGGTCGTACCCGGCCGCGTCCATCGGGGACACCAAATGCCCCACGCACCAGGAAACGATGAGCCCATTCCCTTCAAAACAGCCATCGACCCTGGATGTGACACCCAGGGCCGACGCGACGGCTTTTGCAACACTTGGTTTCTCACAGATCACCAGCTTCATTTCGTTTCCTCCGTTTCTTCTTCCTGTTCAGGCTCATCCTCGTTGATGTACTCCTCCTCATCCGCAAAATCGTAGTCATCCGGGTCTGCGCTGGCCTTGGACGCCTGCTTGGGACGGATGAACTTGATGTAGGCGAAGGCTCCGCCGCCGCCCAGCACCACCAGCGCCAGGACCAGCGCCAGGGCGCCCATGCCCCCGGACTTCTCCTCCTCCGGCTCCGGTTCGGGTTCCGGCTCCGGCTCCGCGCCGGCGCACTCGGCCATATTCACCGCGCACACCTCGCAGGAGGTGTTCACCGCCCCGGTCTGGCATTTCTCCGTACAGGTGCAGCCCGCCGGCGCCTCCTGGGCCTCGCCGTCCTCCATCAGGGAAAGAAGGTCAGCCTCGTCCACCTGGTTCAGGAAGTGGACGGTCTGCGCCCCCTCGTCGTCCCGGTCGATGATGAGATAGAACACATTTCCGCCCTTTGTCTCCACCGTGATGAACTGCTTGCCGGAGGACGCCCCGCCCAGGTCGTCAATGAGGGACAGGTTCCCGTCCGGGGTCAGGGCTGCCCCGCCGCCCCCGGAGAGGCCGGAGGCGAACAGCTCCATCAGGGCGGAGAGGTCCGTCCCGTCCATGGAGAGGGAGAAGCTGCCCGTGTCCGTGATGGTCAGGTAGTCGGAATGGACATAGCCCTCCCGCTCCGGCAGAAGCACCTTCACCCATTCGCCCTCGGTGCCGATGACCTCCACCTGCGCCCCATCGGGAAGCTGGGTGAAGGCGTTGTTGTCCAGCCCCGCGCCGGTGCGGACATTCAGGTTGCCGCCGCAGGTGGTCACGGTGCCGGTCTGCTGGGTTTCCCATTTCTCCGTGTCAGGGGTGAACAGGATACCGTCCTCGGTGACGGTCACAGTCCCCAGGCCGCCCAGCAGCTCGGTGATCTGGTCCAGGGCGTCCCCGTCATCCTCCGTGTTATTGTCCGCATTATCATCGCCGACGGGATCTTCCTCATCGGTGACCGTAACCTCCGGGGCTTCGGCGTCCTCCGCAGGGTCCGCCTCCGTCCCGGCCGTTTCGGTGTAGTAGGGTTCGCCCTCCCCGCCGCCGGCGAAGGCGGGGACAGCAAAGGCCGTGGCACAGAGCGCCACGGCCAGGGCCGCCGTAAACAGGCGGATGATCTTCTTATTCTTCATACCCGGTATCCTCCATTTCATTCTCGCCGGGGTCCGCCGCGGCCTCCGCCTCCATCATGCCCTCCGGCAGGGTGATGAGGCCGCTGGCGTAGGCCTTTAGGAAGGCCGTCAGCTCCCGGTTGTCCATCTTCACCGCCTTGACCATGCGGACGATCTCCAGGTTCTCCTCCTCGGTGAGCTGCGCCTCCAGGGTGCGGAGGCGCTTCTGCTGCTCGGAGATCTTCTCCCTGGTCTTTTCAATATCACGGCGGATCTTCTCAACAGTTGCCATGTGTGCAAAACTCCTTTCCAAATCGTTCTTTCCATGAATAGCTACGGCCCAGGCCCTGGACCGTTTTCAAATTGGGGCGGGCGTTGTCCTCCAGGGCAATGGCCCTTCGGAACAGGTCCGGGTGGTGATCCCGCAGACAGATGATCTCCTCCGCCCGCATACTGGGACAGAAGAAGCAGGAGGACTTGCCCGGCTGGGGCAGGCCCGCATCTTCAATGGCCTGCATACACGCTGCCCGGTCCCATCCCCATTCCATCAGGGGATACCACTTGCTGTATTTGGGGTCGGCCAGGTCGCCCAGCAGTACCTTGTCGCTGCGGTAGCCCTCGCCTGCGTCGTAGCCGATAAATTTCACCACCCGCTTGCCCGCCGCCCATGCCTTTTGGCAGGGCAAATAGTGATTGCAGAACTTTTCCTGTGGCCCGATCTTGTGTTTCAGGGAACACCGCTTGAAGCCGTAGGCGATGGAGGGCAGGGTGCCGCTCTGCAAACACTCCTGCTCCAGGGTCAGCCGCTTGCCGTCCCGCGTGGTCTTGTAGACTCTGGTGATGGGCGGCATCCCGTGGTCCTTCAGCCATCGGTCCATGACGTCCAGGTAGGCATAGGTGTGGGGATGCTCCGCCCCGGTATCCGCAAAGAGGATCAGGTCCACCGGGATACGGTGCTGGTGCAGGCCGATCAAAAGGGCGGTGCTGTTGACACCGCCCCCGTAGGAAACCATATTGATATGTGCTTCACCTCCCATTCCATTCTTTTTCATATCGGTATTTCATTTGTGCGGGATACAGAGGTTTGGAAGGACGGCGTTTTCCGGTCCACATCTTGCCTCCGGCCAGGCCGGCGCATTTCCAGCCTGCCGCCCGGAGACTTACGCCATTCTCCGTATCCAAAATGTAAGTGATGATTTTTCGGTATCCTATGGTCCTGGCTGCCCGCGCCGCTGCGCCGTAGAGGAAACTGCAAGCATTTTGCGTCCCATCCGTACACAGCCGGTTTACTTCGAGGGTCAGCCCGTCATCCAAATACCGGCTGACAGGCCGCCCCACGATAGCGACGCCCACAAGTTGCTCATCCACCATACAGCCCAGAGAGAACTTGTGCCCCCGCACCGGCTTATGGTGGCGGTGGTGCTCAGCGACAAAGGCATTGGCCTCGGCCAAGGATACCGGCCGTAATGTGAGCATGGCGCACCTCCCATCAGTTGTATGGAGGTCTGGCATACGCATAAAAATGAGATTGCCAGTAGCTTGTGTTCAAATTAGTGTAGGAGATCGGGTCGCCGCAGTGCAGCATCATCCCGTCCCCCACATAGATGCCCACATGGGAGATGCCGCTGGTGTCATAGGTGCCCACAAAGAACACCAAATCGCCCGGCTGGGGGGCGGATACCGGCGTGGAGATATTGTAGAGCCCCTGGGCGCCCAGCCGCCCGGTGTTGCACAGGCCGGTATTGGTCAGCACATAGCTGACGAAGCCGGAACAGTCAAAGGAGGTCTCCGGGCTGCTCCCACCCCACACATAGGGATACCCCAGATATTTCTCCGCCTCGGTGATGAGGGTAGCAAACCGTTCATCCGTCAGATACTCGGCGGGGATGTCCCAGGCCGTGGGCGGGTTCTCAATGTACTTGCCCACATACCCGGAGGACGGGAACAGGTCCGGCCGGTTGCCCAGGGTGGACATATACACGGCGTACATGGAGAGCTGGTCCTCGCCCATGATGTAGACCGGCACATGGGAGAGGTCGAAATTCTCCAGCGTGACGGTGCAGATGTACCAGGTATAGGGCACCTCCACTTCATACTCGTTGCCCTCGCTGTCCGTCCGGGTCTCGGTGCGGTAGCGGGTCTCCGTTGTGACCGTTTCCGTGATGATGTACTGCTTGTCAAAGAGCATTTCCAGGTCGCTTTGCACATCGTCCAGGGTAAACACCCCTTCATGGAGCGCCGACAGGATGGACAGCAGCACATAAGGGTCATGCTCGATCTCATCCAGGTCAAAGTGATACTCGTCGTAGTCGTGGGTGGCCTCATAGGTGTCCAGGTATTCTTGCAGCTCCGCCTCCATCCCGCAGTAGGCGGCCTCGGCCCCGGTCAGGTCCGCGTCCTCCGAAAGATAGGAGGACGCCACCAGGCCGGAAGTCCCGCCCCCGAACATGGAGGTGCAGGACTGCATCAGCCCCATGATGAGCATGAGAATCAGCCCAATCCCGCCCACGATGAGGAGGGTGTGCTTGTTTTTGGTGACGAAGCCGCCCAGCTTCTGGGCGATGGTCCCGCCGCCCTTCTTCGCTGCGGAGGCGGCGGTCTGGGACGCCTTGCCCGCTGCCTGGGCCGCGCCGGTCCCTGCCCGGTGGGCGGCATACTGCTTTTGCAGCCGTTTTTTCTGCCACAGCCGGGAGATAGGGTTGCTGGACGCAAGCTGGGGGTTCTCCATGATGGACTTCTGCCAGTAGAAATCCGCATTGGCCTTGACCGCCGCCTGCTCCGCTTTTGATACATCCCGCCAGGGTTTCAGCTTGCGGTCTGCACGCGCCTGGTGGAAGCGGCGGCCGCCATAGCCCACGGCCTTCTCGATCTGCCGCTCCCCCAGGTGGCCGGCCTGAACGCCGGAGTTGTCGCCCTCCACCTTGCTCACTTCGCCGTGAAGGGTGGACTTGACCTCCTGCACCGGCCGGGATAAAGGATTGCCATGCTCCTTGCCGGGGGGCTTTACGGGAACGGCGGCCTTCGCCGCGTCCAGCTTATCCGCCGCCTTGTCGGATTTGCGGACAGCTTTTTTCAGCTTATCCGCCGCCCGGTCTGCTTCCGAAAACTGCAAACGGGAGGAAGGGCGGTCCCTGGCCGCCTCACCCTCCCGAAAGGTGTCGCGCCGCTTGCGCCGCGCCTTTTTCGCCTGGCGCCGTTCCACATGACCCGCCGCCTCGTCCGCCGCCCGGCTCAATGCCCCCGCCGTTTCATCAGCGGAGGAATAGTCCTGCTCCGGGGGACGGTCTGAAACATGGGTGGCCTCGCCGGTCACTAGGTTCACCGAAATGGCCCCGTCACGGGTCATCTTCTGGGCCTCCTTCTCGGAGGCTTTCCATTCCTGCATTTATCCGTCACCTCCTCCATAGGGGCAAATGCTGACGCAGGCCCCGGTCTCTATCATGGAAATGTAATGAAAAATGGGATATGCCTGGGGCGGGCAGACCGCGTTGCCCAGGGTTTTCAGCCGCAGGGCCCGGTCCTTCGTGTCCTCGGTTATGCGGGGGACGCCCTCCGGCTCGCCGGCCCAGAGGATACGGCCGTCCATCCCTGGGGGAAGCCCATGAGCCATTCCACCCAATCCGGGTTCAGCGCCGCCTTCTCCGACAGGGGCTGCTCCTGGTGCATCACCTGGGCCGAAAGGTTGCTGGACGGGGACTTGCCCCGGAAGGCCGTGGGTTTCAGGGTGGAGCGGTAGCCCTCCGATGCCGCCGGCGTCAGGTAGAACACCGCCGCCGAAAGGCTCAGGCTCCAGATGGACCCGTCCTTGTTCTTCTTTCGGAAGATCCCATTGTCCGACAGGTACACATCCAGGTTTGCCGCATCCTTGCAGGTGGATTTGTCGGAGGCAAGGGGTGTGGGAAACATCAGCCGCGACGATAAAAGTTCGCTGGCGCTCATGCCACGCGCCGACGCCGCAAGCCGGAAATACGAATGGGAGAACAGCGTATCCCGCTTTTGCCAGGTCAAAAATCGTTTTGTCGAGCCCCATATTGATGAAGCCAGCAACATTTTCCCCAAGCACCCAACGGGGCCGCAGCTCGGTAATAACCCGGCACATCTCCGGCCACAGGTAGCGTTCATCCGCAAAGCCCTTCCGCTTTCCCGCGGTGGAGAAGGGCTGGCAGGGGAAGCCGCCGGAGATGATGGTGACTGTTTCAAGTCCTGTTTTCTCAAAAAACGCCTCCTTCGTAAATGTAGTGATGTCCCGGAACTTCGGCACATCCGGCCAGTGCCGCTCCAGGACGGAATAGGGGTAGTCCGCCCATTCACACTGGCAGACGGTCTCGAACCCGGCCGCCTCCGCCGCCAGGTCCAGACCGCCGATGCCGGAGAACAGGCTCACATGGGTCAGTCGCTCCATACCTCGTCCCCTTCAAGGTCTCCCTCGTCCTGGGGCTCCTCCACATCCTCCAGGCGGACCAGGTTATGGCGGCGGATGATGGACTCCTCCAGGATGTCCTGGGCGGCGTTGCTGTCCTCCGGAAGGCCCAGGCTGCGGAAGAGCTTTTTCAGCACCTTCTCATAACCGCCGGCCTTTTTCTTCAGCCGGAGGAAGTCCTTCTCCGTCTCCGCCTCGGACAGGCGGCGGGCCAGCGAATAATAGAGGACGATCAGGTGATGGATGTCGCCCACCAGCAGGCGGAAGCCGCTGCCGGGGATGATGTACTCATCCAGATACTTTTTAGGCTTCGGTTCCTCTGCGGGGATCATCTCCACTTCGTCCAGTTCCTTCTCGATAAGGTCGTTCAGGTCTTTGGGGTCGCCGAACACCAGGTAGCGGCCGGGGATGCCCCATCCCTGGAACTTCTCCTCGGCGATCTCGCCGTACCGCTTCGCCGTGTCCAGCACATGGAACACATCCTCCTCGTCCTTGATCCTGCCCGCCAGGAAGGCAAGCTGGTGGAGAAGGCCGTACAGGTGGACCTCATCGTTGATGTGGGAGAGATAGGTCTTGCCGTCGATAATGTAAATCTTATTTTTCATATTCACGCCTCCGTTTCTACTGCGTGATCCACCTCGCTGGGCTTGGTGGTGAGCAGCTTATAAAGTTCCGTGTCCCTGGGGAAGTCGTCTGCGAAGGGTAGGATGACATTGTTGAAGAACAGCAGGCCGTGGCCCGGCTCGGAGTTGGTCACATAGGCAAGCTGTTCCGCTGAAATACCCAGCCGCTCCGCCAAAATCTTGCGGTCTCCGGCGGCCTGGTTGAGCATATAGATGAAATCACTGTTTTCCAGGATGTTCTCGATCTCCGGGGAGGAGAGGAGGTCCTTGGGGTTCTGGGTCGCCCCCGTAGGCACTCCGCCCCACTTTCTGAACCGTTTCCAAATCTCGGCGCTGTACGCCGCAGTCTGCTCCTCCTTCAGCAGGAGGTGGAACTCGTCCACGAAATACCAGGTGGAGCGCCCGATGGCCCGGTTGATGGTGACGGTGTTCCACACCGCATCTTGGACAATGAGCATCCCCGGCTTTTTCAGGTTCTTGCCCAGGCCCTTGATGTCGAAGCAGACCAGCCGGTTGCGGATGTCCACGGTCGTGCGGTGGTTGAAGAAGTTGAGGGAGCCGTTCACGTACAAATCCAATGCCTGGGCCACCCGGTCGGCCTCCGGGATATGCTGGGCTAGCAGGGCCTCCATCAGGTCGCCCAGGATCGGCATATTCTCCGGCCGTGGGTCGGCAAAGTAATTCTGATAGATTTTCTGCACCGCCCGGTCGATGACCGTTTTCTCGATGGCCTCCAGCCCGGTCTTGCTGCCCATGATGAGCTCGCAGAAGGACAGGACAAAATCACTTTTCAGCGCCAGCGGGTTCTCCTCGTCCGAGTAGTTGAGATTGATGTCCAGGGGGTTCACATAGTCGGTGCTGGATGGGGACAGCCGGATCACCTGCCCGCCCAGCCGGCGTACCAGGGGCGAATACTCATCCTCCGGGTCGCAGATGATGACGTTATCTTTGGTGGTCAGGATGATGAAGGTGATCTCCCGCTTACAGCTCATGGACTTGCCGCTGCCCGGCGTGCCGAACACCAGTCCATTAGGGCTCCTGGACTGTTTGCGGTCCAGAAGGATCATGTTGTTACTCAAAGCGTTGAGGCCGTAGTACATGGCATCGCCGCCCATGAACAGCTCTTGAGTGACGAAGGGCACGAACACCGCCAGCGCCGAAGTGGTGAGACTTCTCTCGATCCTGATACGGTTGAGCCCCAGGGGCAAAGAGGACATGAGGCCGTCCTCCTGCTGGAAGTCCAGCCGGGTGAGGAGGCAGTTGTAGGTCTGCGCCACACTGGCCGCCTGGGACACGGCGTTCTCCAGCTTCTGCCGGGTCTCAGCCATGTGCATGACCAGGAAGGTCAGGTTGAACATTCGCTCATTCCGGCTTTGCAGGTCCTGGAGGATGGTCTTTGCCGCGCCGCCGTAGGTGGCAAGGTCGCTGGGGAGGATGTCCATGTCATACCCGCTGCGCACCGCCCGCTTCTGCTCCGCAATTTTCATGGCGTCCAGGTCGGTGATCTTGCGCTTGACCATCTTGATGGCCTCGTTCTGATTGAGGCCTCGGATGTGCATGGTCACCAGGATGTTGCCCTCGGTCTCCATGAACTCCGCCAAAATGCGGTCGTGGATCTCCGGGGCGGTGATCTGCAAAAAGCTGACAGCCCCGTACATCTCGCCGATGCGGAAGGTGCGGGTCTCCCCGAAATGGAAGGAGGACGGGGCGATGAAGTCCTTGACCGACAGCCCGCTGGGCGCCAGCCAGTCCCAATCGAAGGCGAACTTTCCGCCCTCCGGGTGGAGGATGCCGTGAAGCAGCTCCAGCCGCTCCTTCCCGTCCAGCACATGGGCGGCGGCGCCCATGACCTTGAAGCGGTTGAGGGTGTCAGTCTCAATGCGGGCGAACCTCGCCCGCGCCGCCGGAAGGTTCTCCGCCTCGATGGTCAGGGTCACATACTTGGTTTTCACATAGCCGTTGCTGCCCCGCTCATACTGGAAGCGGAGTATCCCGGCCGCGTCCTCCCGGACGGGGTCCAGGTCGTCCCCCTGGGGACGGATACCGAACAGATCCTCCTCCGGTCCATGCTCCACATACCGGCTGCTGAGCGACACCTGCACCCCGATGGTGGGGTCGTAGCCGTTGTAGAAATCACAGAGGTGTTCAAAAATATCCCGCTGGTCCTCCGGCGAGGCCAGGCGGTAGTTGACGTCCTCGAAGGCGATGGTCTTGGAGAAGGCTCCGCCCTCCAGCCGGCACAGGCCGTCCGGGAACATGTTGCGGAAGGGGATGCTGTCCTGCACCGTATGGGCTTTCCCGTCCCCCTTGGCCTGGCGGACCACCGCCTCGATCTGCTTACGCTCGGCGCGGGTCAGCTTGCGCCTTGCCCCTGCCGGTTTTGCGGGTCTTGCCGTTTTTGCCTGCAATCGCTCTCACCTCCTGTTCCAATTCGTACTGCCGCACCAAGGCGGAGTACAGGTTGTTGGTCTGGTAGATCCGCATCTTTGGGCGGATAAATTTATTCTCAATGAGGTGTCCCAGGAACACCTCCAGGGGCTGCCCGTTCTTCTCGTACATGGCGAACAGGAAGAAGGGCAGCATCACCAGGATCATGCACAGGGCCGCCGTGGTGGTGCCCAAAGCCCCCTTGGTCAAAAAGAAAAGAGGCACGCCGATAATTGCTGCCGCTCCGAAACATATCACCTGCCGTTTGGTCAGCCCGAACAGGATCTTGCTCTGTACCTTGCTCAGGTCCTTCGGGATCGTTACATAGGCCAATAAAATCAACTCCTTTCCGCAAGCTGAATATCGCTTGCTACTTCATTTCCCCATACATCCCAGCCGGGGGTCGCCTGCCGGGCGAACAGCTCGATCCGGGGGACATCCCCCATCAGGGCCTCGATCCGGTGCCGCGCCTCATCCGGCTTTTTGCTGTGCTCCTCAACATGGGAGAGGATGACCTGCTTGACGTCCCTGGCCGCCCGTTTCGGGTGCCCGCGGGTCGCCAGCAGGCAGATCTCCGCATTAGCGCGGGTCCAGTATCCCATCCCGGTGAAGATGTTATCCGATTTGCGGCATTGCTTGACCCACACGAAGGCCACCGTCTTGAAGGTGAAGCCCCAAGCGTCCATAACGGCCCAGCCCTCCCGGAGCATGGGGAAGGTGATCCAGAGGAACAGGGCGCAGTCCCCGGCCGCAATCCGGGATACGGGCAGCGCCTTGATGGCCTCTATGCTCATGGTGGGATAATGGCTTTCCGCGCTCCGGCCCGCGCCCTTCTTGCTCCATACCTTGTAGGACCAGGGCGGGTCCGCATAGATGACATTGTATTTCTTCTCCATACCGGCCTCCCCCTAATGCGCCCCGAACAGGGACTTGGCGAGGCTGCCGGTCTTAAAGAGGGTGAAGCACAGGAGCACCGTGTACCCCATGCACCCCCAGATGGCGCCGGAAATGTTGTCGCCGCTCAGGGAAATATTCCCCACCAGCACCGCGTAGATCCCTACACAGATCATAATGAGGAACGCCTGGAAGCCCAGGGCCAGCAGGGAGCGGAGATAATTCTGCCCCGTGTTGCCCCATTCCCGGTTTGCCATCGTGGCAAAGGGGATGGGACCTATCGAGGTCACCAAATACACCTCAATCATCCTCCCGTAGATCACCAAGAAAATACAGATAGAGAGGATCTGCGTACACAATCCCACGAAGATGCTCTGGAACCAAAGCCCCAGCAGGGCGCCGATGCTCCAGTCCGCAAGCTGGGTCTCCAAGTCGGAGGTCACGCCGGATATGTCGATGCCCGCGTCCGAAATGATGACGCCGGCACTCTGGCTGACCACATTCTGCGCCACATCGAACACCGCCATGACGATGTTCCAGGTGTTGGTGACGATGAGCACCGCGCAGAAGGTCTTGAAGATCCACTTGAAGAAGATCCAGGTGTCGAAGTCGTGGAGATTGTTCTTTTCTACGATGAGCTGGATGAGTTCATAGCACATGACAAAGGTGAGGACGATGCCGGCGATGGGGACGATTACGGTCTCCGAGAGATTGCGGACCATGTTGAAAATGCCGCTGTTCCACGCGGAGGGCGTCATACCCACCTCACCGGCGATCTCTCCCACCTTGGTATTCAGGGTATCAAACATCCCGGTCAGGTTGGATATGATACCGTCGATGAGCAGTTCCTGGAACCACTCCTGTATCGCGTCAAAGATCAACGGGGATCACCTCCTTTCCGGAAGGCCCCGTGTGCCGGGGCCTCCCGTGGGGTCTGCTGGCGGACATCAGGCGGAGAGCAGGCCGGACAGCAGGGGGATCAGGGTCAGGCCGATGAGAGCGACACCGCCGCCGGCCATGAGCTGTGTTATCCCCAATTAGTAGGAACAATACAGCTTTCTGGCGGGCGGCGGCACGTCAAGAAATATATA